>JAUIAI010000125.1 GCA_030425615.1 Gammaproteobacteria bacterium | reverse complement strand
TCGGCGCTCGCGGTGCGGAGATCGTTCGCATCGCGGGTGCGGCACGCACCCGTAACCCGCTTTCCGAGGCAGCCTCCATCACCCTGCAGATCGCGGAGTTCGGCCGGGCGGTGGCTCCGGCGTCGCGCCCGGAGGCATTCGGATCCGACCAGGCCCGGCGAGCGCTGGCAGCGCTGGATGCGCTGGACAGGCATCTCGCGCGGATCTCGGGCGAGGCGGGCTTTCCCGAGAGTCTCGTGACCGGATTCGGGAACGAACTCAGGCTGGCCCGGGCCGCGACGGCGGCACTTGCGCCCGATGCACCCCTCACGCAGCGAGCCTCGGCGGTCGTACGCGAGGCGCGCGAATCGGTCGACCACACGGCCGACGGGCTGCGCGGCATTCGTGACGGCCTCATCGGTGGCGACGCTCAGCGCACCGTTTTGCTGCAGATCGCAGGCGGTCTGGCCTTTCTCGCCGCCTTGTGCGCGCTCGCGCTGTCGCGGGCCTACGTCTGGCTCGGCAACACGCGTGCGGAGCAGGCCGAGCAGCAGCGCGCGCAGGCCGAGCGACTGCAGATCGAGGCCAAACGCACGAACGATCAGAACCAGGCAGCGATCCTGCGCCTGATGAACGAACTGCAGGAGGTGGCCGACGGCGATCTGACGGTGCAGGCCACCGTCTCCGAAGACATCACCGGTGCGATCGCCGACTCGGTCAACTATACGATCGAGGAACTGCGCAGTCTGGTCTCCAGGATCAACTCCACCGCCGAGATGGTGAACGACGCCAGTTCCAAGGCGCAGCACACTTCCGCCCGGCTGCTGGCCGCCTCGGCGCAGCAATCGCGCGAGATCCGCGAGACCGGTGAGGCGGTGCTCGGGCTGGCGCAGCAGATCGAGGACGTCTCGAGTCAGGCCGCACGCTCGGTACAGGTCGCCAAGCAGAGCCAGAACGCATCGCGGGAGGGATCGCGCGCGGTCGACCACGCGATCGCGGGCATGAACATGATCCGCGACCAGATTCAGGAGACGGCCAAGCGGATCAAGCGGCTGGGAGAGTCATCTCAGGAGATCGGTGAGATCGTCGAAATGATCTCGGGTCTTTCCGAACAGACCAACGTTCTTGCGCTGAACGCCGCGATCCAGGCGGCTTCCGCCGGAGAGGCCGGGCGGGGCTTCTCGTTCGTCGCCGAAGAGGTGCAGCGGCTGGCGGAGCGTTCTGCCGACGCGACGAAGCAGATCGCCGTGCTTATCCAGACCATTCAGGCGGACACGCAGGATGCCGTGGCCGCGATGGAACGATGTACCCAGGGGGTGGTCGACGGTACGCGGCGCTCTGACGAGGCCGGCGCGGCACTCGGTCAGATCCAGCAGGTTTCGGCGCAGATGGCCGAACTCATCGACGGATTCTCCTCGACGACCTCGGAACACGCCTCTTCGGCCGCGACCGTGGCCGAATCCATACAGCGCATGCTGCAGGTGACCGAGCAGACGTCGCAGGGAACAGCAGAAACCGCCGGCTCCATCCAGCAGCTCTCCGAGCTGGCACTGGAGCTGAAGAACTCCGTCTCACGATTCAAGGTGACCTGAGCATGTCGATCGCCACTGTCGAGCCGGCCGTCAGGGCCGATCGAGGCCCCACCTCGCAGGATCTACGGGGACTTTCCTGGTGTGCGGGCCAGATCCGCGAGACGCTCGAAGCGGTCGACGGACTGCTGGAGCGCTACCGTGAGACTGGTGAAGACCTCTCGCTGATCGAATCGGCCGCCGCGCAGGTACACCAGGTGCACGGTGCGCTGCGCATGATCGACGTCGCGGGGCCGGATCAGCTCTGCGCGGAAATCGAGGGCCTGCTCGGTCGGGTCCAGGCCGGAGAGTTGCGCCTGGATGCGGCCACGGCCACCGCGGTGAGTGCCGCGATGGCTGCGATCAGTGAGTACCTGGACGAGCAGCTTCGTGGCGCACCGGAACAGCCCCTGTATCTGTTCCCCTACCTGCGCGATCTTCTTCTGTGTCGCGCTGCCGAGCGCGTACACCCCGCGGATCTGTTCTTCCCAAAGGCCGGTCGCCTGGCTATCGCGCGTCAGAGCACTGCGGAACTGTCGGCACAGGACGCCGCATCGGTCCGGGCCCTGTTCGAGCAGGGCGTGCTGCGCCTGCTGCGCGCGCCGACCGACGGGTCTTCGGCAAGAGAGATGATTGTGGCCATCGACCGGGTGGCCCGCTCTCCGCTGGCAAGAGAGCAGCAGACCTTCTGGGCGCTCTGCGCGGTTTACTTCCGTGCCATCGCGGACGGTCGGGCGAACCTGGACGTTCTGGCCAAGCGGCTGCTCGCGCGGCTCAATCTTCAGATCCGGCGCACGCTCGCCGACGGCGCTCCCGTGTCGGACCGCCTGCAGCGTGACCTGCTGTTCTCGATCGCCTGTCTCGAGCCTGCGACCGACGAGCTGCGGCGCGTGTTCGACGTCTTCGGTCTGCACGGCATCGTGCCCGAGCATCTCGAGACCCCGCGGTACGGCGCCACGGACCGGCGCACGATGCGGGCCCTGACCGAATCGGTCGTTGCGCTCAAGCGCTCATGGGAAGCAATGCTGCAAAGCCCCGGCGGCGTTGAGTCGCACATGGGTGAATTCAAACAGGCGCTCGCACGCTATCAGGACGCCGCAGACGAACTGGATCCCGACGGTCTGGGGCGCCTCACCGGCGCATGGATCGGTGTGGCCAAGGGAATGGGTCTGGACTCCGGACCGGTCAACGAAGGGCTCGGTGTGGAGGTGGCGACGTCGCTGCTGTTCGTAGAGCAACTCCTCGAGGCCGGACTGGCCGACTTTGCGGACCGCGAAGCACGCTGTGCCGAGATCTCCCGCCGGATCGATGCCTGCCTCATGGGACATGGTGCCGACGAGCGTCCTCCCATCTGGCTGCTCGAGTTGTCTTCGCAGGTGCAGGAACGTCTGACGACACGCGCCTTCGTGACCGAGACGCACGCAAGCCTTCTGGAAGCGGAGGCGGCGCTTGACGCATGGCTGAGGCGACCGGAAGAAGGGGTGGACGGTCTCGGGGCGGCCGCACGGCAGATGGATGCCGTCGCCGGTGTCATGACCCTGCTGGGCCACGAGTCTGCTGCCCAGGCGGCGAACTCGATCGCCACGACCACCCGTTCGATCATCGAGTGCGGCAGTCTCGACGAGCGCGCGTGTTCGATGTTGGTGGAGAACGTCGGAAATCTGGGCTTCTTCGTGGATGCCCTGGGATCGGCCGAATCCCTCCTGTCCGAGTTCCATTTCGACCCTGCCTCCGGTGTCCTCAGACGGGTGGGGCAGGGCGGGTCTGATCTGCTTGCCGGTGCGTCGACGGCGACTGCCGCGCCGGTGGCGGAAGTTTCGCTTGAATCGCGCCTCGAGACCGAGCTCAAGGCCCTGGATGCCATGCTCGAGCACCTCGGACTGGGCGGAGGTGATCCCGCCGAAGCCGCGCAGACGCTCGCCAGAATCCAGGACATTGCACAACTCGCGGACGATCCGGAACAGGCCGAGGCCGCCCAGGTCGCGCAACTGCTGCTCGAAGAAAACGGCGTCGCCGCCGCGGCCCAGGTCGCCCGTCTGCTCAATCGGCAGATCGACTCGCTAGCCGCCTCCACGCCCGCCGAGCCGCTCCCGGAGGCCGCTGCCGAGATCGACGCCGAACTGCTCGAGGTCTTCCTGGCGGAGGCCGTCGAGGTACTGGAGTCGATCGCCGAGGCTCAGTCCCGACTTGCGATCGCCACATCCGATCAGGCCGCGCTGACGTCGGTTCGCCGGGGGTTCCACACGCTGAAGGGCTCGAGCCGGATGGTGGGTCTCGATGCATTCGGCGAGGCTGCCTGGGCGCTCGAGCAACTCCTGAACCACTGGCTCGCCGAAGAGGGGGCTGCGAGCCCTGCGCTTCTCGAACTGATCGAGCAGGCCCGCGGTGAATTCTTCGACTGGGTAGCCGCACTGGGACCGGAGGGCGACGGTGCCGCCGCCCGCGATGGGCTGGCGCTCATCGCCCGCGCTGATGCGATCAGGCTCGGCCGCCCGGTCGAGCCCCTCGCGCCCGCTGCGCCCGCCGTGCCGGCGACGGCCGAACCCGCCCCCGATCCTGCCGGGGTGACGTCGATCGGTCCGCAGACCTCCGATGATGTGGGCGCGGTGGAATCGTCACCGGCCGGGGACGAGGTGGCCGAGCCCTGGTTCACCCTCGATCCCGCGGCGTTTGCCGAAACCGGGTCATCGGCCGACGACCCTGTACCGGCCGACGACCCGGCACCGGCCGACGATTGGATGTCGGCCCTGGACTGGTCGGCCGCCGAGGCATCGAAGCCGGCCGAGCTGGTGGGGCCGGCAGAGCCGACGGTGTCGATCGAACCCGTGGTGCCGCCCGAGTCCGCTGCGCTGCCCGAGTCCGCTGAGCCGCTCGATTCCGCTGAGCCGCCCGAGTCCGCGGCCCCGGCCGAAGCAGAGTTCTCCTTCGGGTTCCTGCCGACCGCGGGCCAGTCGCCCGAGCCGGCGTCGCCAGAATCGTCTGGCGCTGAGCCCGATGCCGCGCACGACCCGGGGCTCACGGTCGGCGAGGATATTTCGTACGAGGCACTGGCGGCTCTCGTCGTGAATGACGTCACGCAGGATCCGGAGCCGGAGGCTGCGGCGACCGACGGGGAAATCGATTCTGCCGGCACGCACGAGAGCGATGCCGATCGTGCCCAGTCGGCCCTGACCCCACACGAAGATGCGCCGGCCGGGCAGGCCGCCTCGCCCGAGGACGAGGTTGTCGTCGTCGACGGACGGAGGATCGATGCCTCTCTGTTCCAGGTGTTCGCAGCCGAGGTCGACGATCTTCAGACGGCACTCCTGCAGGATGCCCGCGACTGGCAGCAGAATCCGCAGCGTCGCGCCAGCGAAGTCGCCCAACGCGGTCTGCACTCGCTCAAGGGCAGTGCGGCCCTGGTCGGTGCCGAGGCGCAGAGTATCCTCGCCCGCGCGATCGAGAGCTTCCTGACCGCCCAGGTCGCGTCCGGCCGGGCGGTCGGTCCCGAGGATCTGGCCAGCTACGGCATGCTGCTTCAGACGCTCATCGGCAGTCTGCGCCAGATCGCGCGCCGTGAGCCTGCTCAGTCGATCGAGGCCGTTATTCCGGTGGCCGAGGCGCTCGGCGCGAAGTGGCGCGACCTGCGCGCCGAAGGCGAAGGCGGATCCACACCGGCCGTCGGCGTCGTCCGCCCGGCCGAGACGGAGGCGCCGGAGCTGCGCGACGAACTCGATCCGGAGCTTCTGCAACTCTTCATCGAGGAAGCGGCCGAATACCTGCCACAGATCGACGGCAATCTGCGCGACTGGCTGGGCCGACCGGGAGACAAGGCCTTGCAGCAGCTGGTCATGCGCCAGCTCCACACGGTCAAGGGCAGCGCCCGAATGGCCGGTGTGATGGTGCTAGGGCAGCAGGTGCACGAGATGGAGTCCCGCGTCGAGGCGGCGATGGGCGAGGCCTCGGTCGACCCGACGTTGATCGAGGAGCTGCTGACCGAGCTGGATGACGTCACCGAGCAGTTCGAGCGGCTCATGGCGCTGGCCGAGGGGGGGGAACTCCCCCCGGTGGCCGATGTGGAAGCATCGGCATCGGCATCGGCATCGGCATCGGCATCGGCAGCGGTGGCCGGGTCCGTTTCGCCGAGACAGGGCCCGGTCGAAGCCGATTCGCCGACACCGGTAGCGAATTCCACCGGGCCGGCGCCGGCCGGTGATGCGGAGGCTGACGTCACGGCCTTCGTCGAGCGACGTGCGCAGCCGCGTCCCGAGCCCCTCCTGCCTCCCGGGCCGGATCAGCCGGACGTCGCGGCCTCCGCGGCCGGCGACGCGGGTCACCAGCTCGCTGGTGCTTCGGCGCCGACCGAGCCGACGGTGTCCGATTCTCCCGCGGCGGTTCCGGGACTCGCGCCGGCGCCCGAGCCTGCCCGCAATCAGGCCCTGGTCCGGGTACGTTCGGATCTGCTCGACACGCTGGTCAACGAGTCGGGCGAGGCTTCGATCGCCCGCTCCCGGCTGGACAGCGCCATCGGCCAGGTCAGAGCCTCCATGGGTGAGCTGGCGGAGAACGTCAACCGGCTGCGCAAGCATCTGCGTGAGATCGAGATGCATGCCGAGACCCGTATCCAGGCCAACCGGGAGCCCGACCCCGCATCACACGGACCGGACGGCTTCGATCCGCTCGAGTTCGACCGCTTCACCCGGTTCCAGGAACTTGCGCGGATGCTGGCGGAGTCGGTCAACGATGTCGCCACCGTTCAGCAGAACGCCGCGCGCAGTCTCGATGACGCCGTCACCGACCTGAACCGTCAGGGCATGACCTTGCGACAGCTCCAGCACGACCTGCTGAGCGTGCGTATGGTGCAGTTCGGAACGATCAACGACCGGCTCTACCGGGTGGTCCGTCAGTCGGCCAAGGCGCTCGGCAAGCGGGTCTCGCTCGATGTGCGCGGCGCGACGGTCAACACCGACCGGGGTGTGCTGGAGCGGATGGTCGCCCCTCTGGAGCACCTGCTGCGCAATGCGATCGCCCATGGCATCGAGGCGCCCGCCGACAGACTCGCCGCGGGCAAAGGCGAGGCCGGCGAGATCGTCGTACTGGTCCAGCAGAACGGCAACGAGGTCGTGATCACGCTGTCCGACGACGGCGCGGGGCTGAACCTGGAGCGTATCCGGGCCCGGGCAATCGAGCGCGGACTGTTGCGCGAAGGCGTGCCGATCAGCGACGAGGCGCTGGCCGACCTCATCTTCCGGCCGGGCTTCTCCACGGCGGCCGGTGTCGACCAGATCAGTGGTCGCGGGGTCGGCATGGATGTGGTGCGGACCGAGGTCTCTTCGCTCGGCGGCCGGATCGAAGTGGTCTTTCACCCGGGGCAGGGCACCCGCTTCGAGATGCATCTGCCGATCACGATGGCGCTCGCCCAGGTCGTGACGGTCGCGGTCGGCGAGATGCGATACGCGGTCTCGGCCGCGAGCGTGGAGACCCTGCTGCAGCTCGGACCGGTCGAACTGGCGCGGGCCTACTCGGAACGTTCGATAGAGGTCGAAGGCAAACGCCTGCCGCTGTATTACCTGGCCACGCTCGTCGACGAGCCCAGCCTGAAGCCTTCCGCCCAGCATGTTTCGCCGGTGATGCTCGTACGGACCGGCACGGGGCGGATAGCCGTGCATGCGGACAGCG
>JAUIAI010000959.1 GCA_030425615.1 Gammaproteobacteria bacterium | reverse complement strand
AACCTCGATTCGGTCACGACCATCAATCAGGATGGTACCCGCTATTTCCTGCATCCCGCCGACGTCCGCGGCAGCTTCACCCATTGGCGTCGCCTCGTCGGCGCGATCCTCCTGATTATCTACGTGGCGCTGCCCTGGATCCCGATCAACGGGCACCCGGCGGTGTTTTTCGATCTCGCCGAGCGACGGTTTCACCTTCTGGGCCTGACTTTCGTCACCGAGGACCTCTGGCTCGCATTCTTCCTCCTCACCGGGCTCGGCTTCGGCCTATTCTACATCACCGCCCTCGCGGGTCGCCTGTGGTGCGGTTGGACCTGTCCCTACACGGTTTTCCTGGAGCACATCTACCGCCGGATCGAGCGTGTCATCGACGGCGACGCGCCCGCTCGGCGAAAGCTCGCGGCGGCTCCGTGGACGGGGGAAAAGATCACGAAGCGTGTCCTCAAGCACGGACTCTATCTTTTCGTTTCGGCGTTGATCGCCCACGTCTTCCTCTCCTACTTCGTTTCGATCCCGCGACTCTACGAGTACATGCAGCAGTCGCCGCTGGCGAACGCCAAGGCCTTCGGCGTGGTGACCTTCCTGACCGTGGCGCTCTACGGATCGTTCGCCTGGTTCCGCGAGCAGTTCTGCATCATCCTCTGTCCTTACGGCCGCATCCAGTCGGCGCTCACCGACGACGATACCATGGTCATTGGTTATGACGCCAACCGCGGGGAACCGCGGGGGAAGGCCAGCGATCCCGGCAACGGAGACTGCATCAACTGTTCCCGCTGCGTCCAGGTCTGCCCGACCGGTATCGATATCCGCAACGGGCTCCAGTTGGAGTGCATCGGTTGCGCGGCCTGTGTCGATGCCTGTGACGAGATCATGGTCAAGCTCGACCGGCCCAAGGGGCTGATCCGCTACGATTCGCTCAACGGGCTGGCCGGCAAGGCGCGCAGGATCATTCGCCCGCGCATCATTCTCTATACCGGTTTTCTCCTGCTGGGCGCGACGGTGCTGACGCTCTTCGTCAGTGGGCTGCACAGTGCCGACGCCGAGATCGGCCGCCTCGTGGGCCAACCTTTCTACGTCACCGAGGACGGCGTTCGCAACCAGTTCGAACTGCGGATGGTCAACAAGCGCAACGAGGAGGCCGCCTTCACGGTTCGGGCGGTGGATGCGCCGAAGGGGCTCAAGC
>JAUIAI010000124.1 GCA_030425615.1 Gammaproteobacteria bacterium | reverse complement strand
GGTCGAATTCCTCGCCGTACTTGTCGAACGGGTTCCAGCACGACACCTCGGCGTGGGTGTGGATGTCGATGGCGATGAGTTCGTCGATGTTCATGAGGCGCTTCCAGTGGGGCGGTGGGGCGGGGCCGTGACGCGCCGGCGGGGCCGGCAGCCATGGCGTCGGGATCGAATAGTTATATAATATAACTAAATCGACGGCCACCCTGGAGAACCGAATGACCGCTTCGAACGCGCCGGCCCCCGAGCAGACGGATCCTCTCGCCGGTTTCGAGCCGCTGCCAGAGAACGATCAGTACGCGCAGATCAACCTGAGCATCCGCGGTGCCGTGCTGCACGTGCAGATCGCCCGCGCCGGCAAGCGCAACGCGCTCAGCGACTCCCTGGTGCTGGAGCTCGAGCGGTGCTTCCGCTCGTTGCCGTCGGCCGCCCGGGCCGTGCTGCTCAGCGGCGAGGGGCCGCACTTCTGCGCCGGGCTGGATCTCTCCGAGATGTCCGAGCACGACGCCGCCGGCGGGGTGCGCCATTCGCGCATGTGGCACGAGGCGTTCCGGCACATCCAGTTCTCGCCGGCGCCGGTCATCGCGGTGCTGCGCGGCGCGGTCATCGGCGGCGGGCTGGAGCTGGCCTCGTCGGCACACCTGCGGGTGGCCGAACCCAGCGCGTTCTTCGCGCTGCCCGAGGGGTCGCGCGGGCTGTTCCTCGGCGGCGGTGGCTCGGTGCGCATCGCCCGGCTGATCGGCGTACCCCGCGTGGCGGACATGATGCTCACCGGCCGCACCATGACGGCGGAGCAGGCCGAGCGCATCGCGTTGGTCAACTACCTGGTGGGCGAGGGCGAAGGCATCGCCCATGCGCTGAGCCTGGCCGAACGCGTGTCGAAGAACGCGCCCATGTCCAACTACGCCATCGTGCAGGCGCTGCCGCGCATCGTGGAGCAGGGCCCGGAAGAGGGTCTGTTCACCGAGTCGCTGATGGCTGCGATCGCCCAGGCCGACGAAGAGGCCAAGGCGCGCATGCGCGATTTCCTGTCGGGCAAGGCCGGCACCAAGGTGCGCCACGCGAACACGGGAGACGCCTGATGAGCACACCGCGCTATCGCGATGCCGCCGTCGGCGGCTGTCTGGAGATCACCGTCGAGAAGCGTGGCAACGGTGAGCTGCGGCTGCGCTCCACCGAGGCGCTGGGCGCCTACCCGGAGCGGATCACCGACTCGCTCGAGCGCTGGGCGGCCGAGGCACCGGAGCGGACCTTCGTCGCCCGCCGCGGCGCGGACGGCACCTGGCAGCGGGTCTCGTATGCGGAGATGCTGAACCGGGTCAGGGCCGTGGGCGCCGCGCTGGTGGCGCGCGGCCTGAGCGCCGAGCGTCCGGTGGCGATCCTCTCGGGCAACGGCATCGAGCACCTGACGCTGGCGCTTGGCTGCGCCTGGGCGGGCATTGCCTACGCGCCGGTGTCGCCGCCGTACTCGCTGGTGAGCAGGGATTTCGGCAAGCTGCGCCACGTGCTGGACAAGCTCACGCCCGGGCTGGTGTTCGTCGACGACGCGCGGGCGTTCGCGCCCGCCCTGACAGCCGCGGTGGGGGCCGGCTGCGAGATCGTGGCGGTCGAGGGCACGGTGGCGGGCCGGCAGGTCACGCCGTTCTCGGCGCTGCTGGCCACCGCGCCGGATGCGGCTGGCGAGGCCGCGCACGCGGCCACCGGCCCGGACACGGTGGTCAAGTTCCTGTTCACCTCGGGCTCCACCAAGCTGCCCAAGGGCGTCGTCACCACCAACCGCATGATCTGCGCGAACCAGCAGATGCTGCGTCAGAGCCTGACCTTCCTGCAGCACGAGCCGCCGGTGCTGGTGGACTGGCTGCCCTGGAACCATGTGTTCGGCGGTACCCACAACGTGGGCATCGCCATGACCAACGGCGGCACGCTGTATATCGACGACGGCAAGCCTGTGCCCGGGCTGATCGAGACCACGCTGGCCAACCTGCGCGAGATCTCGCCCACCATCTACTTCAACGTGCCCAAGGGCTTCGAGGAGATCGCGCGGGCCATGCGCGCCGAGCCGGCGCTGGCCTCGCGGCTGCTCGAGCGGGTGCGCTGCTTCTTCTTCGCCGGCGCCGGCCTGTCGCAGGCGGTCTGGGACGAGCTCGACGCCATCGCCGAGCAGACGGTGGGCGAGCGCATCCAGATGTTCTCCGGGCTGGGCATGACTGAGACCGCGCCGTCGTCGACCTTCGCGCTCAAGCCCGGCATCCGGTCCGGTTGGATCGGGCTGCCGTGCCCGGGGGTCGAGGTCCGTCTGGTGCCGGTGGACGGCAAGACCGAGATCCGTTTCCGCGGGCCGAACGTGATGCCCGGCTACTGGCGCGAGCCGGAGCTGACGGCCGAGGCCTTCGACGACGAGGGCTTCTACCGCACGGGCGACGCCGTGAAATGGGTGGACGACGGCGACCCGCAGCAGGGGCTGGTGTTCGACGGCCGCATCGCCGAGGATTTCAAGCTCGCCAGCGGCACCTTCGTCAGTGTGGGTCCGCTGCGCGGGCGCGCCATCCTGGACGGCGCGCCGTATGTGCAGGACGTGGTGGTGACCGCGCCGAACCGCGACGACGTCGGCATGCTGGTGTTCGTGCGGTTCGACGAGCTGGCCGGGCTGGCGGACGGCGAATCCGACCCGCGGGCGATCCTCTCCCGTCCCGCCGTCGCGGACTGGTTCCGCGGCTACGTCCGCCGCCAGTGGGAGGCGGGCACCGGCGGCGCGAGCCGCGTGGCGCGCATCATGGTGATGCTGGAACCACCGTCGATCGACCGCGGCGAGATCACCGACAAGGGGTCGTTCAACCAGCGCGCCGTGCTCACGCACCGCGCGGCGCAGGTCGACCAGCTGCATGCCGCCCTGAAGGACGAGCCGCCCTTCGTGTACCTGGCGCGGGGCGATGACTGACGACCGTGCGCTGCGCGGCCGCGGCGCGGCCGCCGGGGGCGCCGCGCCGTCCGAGCGAGCCGTGTCCGCGGTCGAGCCGCTCGGGCACCTGGCCGGCTATGCGGCGCTGCGCGCCCACCTGGTGTTGCGGGAGTGCTTCGAGCAGGCGATCGGCGGGCCGATGGCGCTTCGCCCGGTGGAGTTCACCTTGCTCTGCCGGCTCGCCGCCGAGGGCCCCATGCCGGCCAAGGCGCTGGCCGAGGCGCTCGCCCTGCACGCGCCGAACCTCACGACCATCGTCGAGCGCCTGGCCGAACGGGGTCTGGTCAGCCGCGAGCGCAACCGCCTGGATCGCCGCTCGGTCCTCATTGCACTGACGCCCGCGGGGCGGCGCCTGCAGCGTCGCGCGCTCGATGTCTCGCGCACGATGGAGGACGAGCGCCTGTCGGTGCTGAGTCCTGCCGAGCGCGAGCAGTTCCGCGCGCTGGCGTGGCGGATCGTGGATTCCGGGGCGGCCGCCGGCTGAGGGCATCGCGCGCCCTCCGGCGGTCCGCTGT
Organism: Gammaproteobacteria bacterium; assembly: GCA_030425615.1. GTDB lineage: Bacteria > Pseudomonadota > Gammaproteobacteria > Burkholderiales > Burkholderiaceae_E > JAUIAI01. Next base: position 3,755 of record JAUIAI010000124.1, on the reverse strand, counting down.
GCGACCATCACGCGTTCCGTGTCGCAGGAGACTGCCGTGTTGAAGATTCCAGAGCCGCGGCTCGTGCCGTTGTGCGAGTTCCGCGTCGAACTCGCCGAGCCGATCGAGCTTGGCGATTCGCTCAAGGGGCGCCGCCGCATCATCCCGATCGTCGGCGGGCAGGTCACCGGCGAACGCCTCAGCGGCGAGATCCTCAACCTGGGGGCCGACTGGCAGACGGTCATGGCCGAGGGCGTGGCCGAGCTCGACACCCGCTACGGCATGCGCACGCACGACGGTGCCCTCATCGACATCCGCAACTTCGGCATTCGGCACGGTCCTCCCGAGGTGCTGGCGGCACTGGCGCGCGGCGAGAACGTGGACCCGACGACGTACAGCATGCGCACGCATCCGCGCTTCGAGACCGGTGACCCGCGCTACGCCTGGCTGAACAAGGTGATCGCCGTGGGTTCCGGCCTGCGTGAGGCCGACGCGGTCAGACTGTTGATCTACGAGGTGCTCTGATGGCTCAGAACGAAACCGTGCTCCTGGAGTGCAAGGAGGGCGTGGCCGAGATCACGCTGAATCGTCCTGAGCGGCGCAATGCGCTCACGGATCCCATGCGGGTCGCACTGCTCGAGGCCGTGCAGGCCGCGAGCGCCGACGAATCGGTGCAGGTCGTGCTGCTGCGCGGCGCCGGAGGTGCGTTCTGTTCGGGCATCGATCTCAAGGCGCTGAACGAGCAGACGTCGGCGCCCGACCAGCCCGTGGGGCGCCAGGCATGGATCGACGTGCAGGTGGCGCTGTTCGACTGCGACAAGATCGTCGTCGGTGCGCTCGAGCGCTTCGCGATCAACGCCGGCGGGCCGCTGGCGCTGGCGTGCGATCACCTGATCGTCGGTGATACGGCCTTCCTGCAGGTGGGCGAGATCCAGCAGGGGGTGTCGCCGGCCATGAATCTGGCATGGCTGATGCTCAAGCACGGAGAAGCGCGAGCCGCGCGGTTCGCGCTGCACGGCGACCGGGTCGGAGCGCAGGCGCTGCTGCGCTTGGGCGTGGCCTCCGAGGTGGTCGCCGACGACCGCGTCGTGGAACGCGCCCGAGAACTGGCCGGCCAGCTCGCGGGCTATCCGGCGGACGGTGCCCGCGCGATCAAGCGTTCGCTGCGGGCCATGGGGCCGGCCGCCGGTGATGGCCGCGCCTGGTTCGAGCGGGCCATGGCGCTGAACCCGAACATGCCGCGCGCGGGAATCCGGGCCGTGTCCTGAGCGCGGCGGCCGCGTGCCCGTCAGCGCGGCCGCTCGCCCCTGAGCGTGACCCGGAAGCCCGAGCGCACCTGCGGTCGGTAGTCCCAGAGCGCCATGTGCTGCACGCTGCGGTTGTCCCAGAACGCCACCGAGCCCTTGCGCCAGCGGAACCGCACCTGACGGTTCGGGTCGTGTACGTGTGTGAACAGCATCCGCAGCAGGGCGTCGCTCTCCGCGGCCGGAATGTCGTTGATGCGGGTTGTGAAGACCGGATTCACGAAGAGGATCCGCCGCCCCGTCTCCGGGTGGGTGGTGACGACGGGATGGTCGGCCTGCGGATAGGCCTGACCGCCGACCCCCGTGTCGCCGAAGCGTTCCCGGTAGCGCTGTCCGCCGTCGTGGTGGGCGGTGAGCCCCTCGAGATAGACCTTGAGCCGGTCGGACAGGGTGTCGTAGGCGGCGGCCATGTTCGCGAACAGGGTGTCGCCACCCGTGGGCGGTACGGTGTGCAGGTACAGGATGGACCCGTTGGGCGGCTCGGGATCGCACGAGACGTCCGAGTGCCAGCTCTCGCCCGCGATGAACTTCGAGTGCTCGTCCGCGTGGATGATCAGGATTTCGGGATGACCCTCCGGCCCGGGAACCGCCGGGTGCACGTGCAACTCGCCGAAGAGTCTGCCGAAGGCCTTGTGGCTGTCGTGGTCCAGGTCCTGGTCGCGAAAGAAGATGACCTGATACTCGAGCCAGGCACGGCGCAGCTCGTCGCGGGTCTGGTCGTCCACGGGCCGGTCCAGCCGGACGCCCTCGATCTCCGCACCCAGCGAGGGGGTCATGGGCCTGACCGTAAGCTTCTCGTAGGTCATGGCGGGCTCCTTCGGTTTATGCGGCTGGTGGCGCCGCAGGGTCAGGCACGCCACCGGCGGGACCGGTGCGCGCCCGGCGTTCAGCCCATGATACGCCCGACGTGCGCGGGCCGGCCAGTCACGAAGCGGCGCCCGGCACCCACCGGCCCGGGCGCGCGTCGGTGAGTTCGCCGTTGTCCAGGATCGTCTGGCCAGCCACCAAAGTGGCCAGCATGCCCTGCGATTTCTGCATCATGCGTCGCCCGCCGGCGGGCAGGTCGCGCACGATCTGCGGTGCCAGCGGGGCGATGCGTCCGGCATCGAAGATATTGATGTCGGCCCGCTGGCCGACGAGCAGCCGGCCGCGGTCGGTCAGGCCGAGGTGATCCGCGTTGCGCGCGCTCATCATCTCCACGGCCTGCTCCATGGACCAGCGCGGGCCGCGCGTGCGGCCGCGCACCCAGTGCGCGAGCATGGTGGTCTGGAAGCTGGCGTCGCAGATGGTGCCCACGTGGGCGCCGCCGTCGCCCAGCGCGAACAGCGCCTGGGGGTGGCGCATCATCTGGTCCAGCCCGTCCAGGGAACCCCCCAGATAGTTGAAGATCGGGAAGTAGACCAGGTTGCCGCCGTCGCCGTCGGCGAGGTAGTCGTAGATGACCTCCAGGGCCGAGGTGCCGCGCGCGCGGGCCTGGGCGGCGAACGAGGTCGACGGATCCGGCTCGTAGTCGGGCAGCGCGCCGTCGCGCACGGTGAGCGGGAACATCACCGCGGCGCTCTCGTCGAGCTTGCTCACGATGATGTCGACCAGCGGCGGGACCGACGAGCCCGGTTGCGCCAGCGTGATGGGCCGCTCGGCGAGCAGGCGCGCCTTGAAGTCGGGGTCACGCAGGATGGCGAGCCGGTCCGCGACCGGCAGCTTGTGGATCTCACGGTAGCTCGGGTAGGACTTCAGGACGTTGAAGCTGGTGTCCAGGCCGTTCAGGATGCCCACCGGCCGGCAGGCGGTCTGCAGGCGCACGTCCAGCCCCGCGGCGCGGGAGCCCTCGGCCCGCTCGGCCAGCCAGCGGTGCTGGCGGGGGGCGTTGATGCGTTCCAGCCAGGTCACGGCCAGCGGGCGGTTGGCCGTGCGGGCCATGCCCTCGAGCAGGTCGTACTCGCGGTCGAAAAGCGCGCGCTCGTTGTCCGGCGTGGCCCGGATGCAGTCGTAGTCGCTGACGGCGTGCAGCACCCGGTAGGGCAGGCCGGCATAGGCCGAGGCCAGCGCGTTGAGTTCGCGCGCGTCGGCCTCGCTGGCCGGCGTTTCTTCGCCACGGGCGGTGCGGTGGTTGTCCGAGCGGCCGGTGGAGAAGCCGATGGCGCCGTCGCGCATCGCATCGCGCAGCAGGTCGCGCATGCGGGCGCAGTCGTCGTCGGTCGCCGCCTGGCCCTCGGCCGCCCGGTCGCCCATGACGTAGAGGCGCAGCGCATCGTGCGGCACCAGGGTGGCGAAGTCGATGGCGTGCGGTGCCGCGTCCAGCGCGCGCATGTAGTCGGTGAAGCTGTTCCAGCCCCACCGGATGCCCTCGTGCAGCGCCGTGCCCGGGATCTCTTCGACGCCCTGCATGAGCTCGATCAGGCGGTCGTGATCGTGATTGTGGACCGGCGCGAAACCCACGCCGCAGTTGCCCATGACCACCGTGGTCACGCC
>JAUIAI010000123.1 GCA_030425615.1 Gammaproteobacteria bacterium | reverse complement strand
GGCAAGCCGTTCACGCCCGCCCGGACAGGGCCTTGCCGGAGCCCGCGCTCCGGCCCCGATCCGGCGGCGGTGAGCAGCCCCCAGGAAGCAAGGATGCCCAGGAGAAAGGCGGCCGAGGCCGAGTCCAATCACCCGGAAGCGGATTCCGACGTCGCATCGGCCGCCGTGCCGGAAGAGATCCGCGCCATGTCCTTCGAGCAGGCCGTGGAGGCGCTCGAGGGCATCGTCGCAGGCATGGAGGCCGGTGACATGCCGTTGCAGCGTTCGCTGGAGGCGTACGAGCGCGGCGCCGCGCTCGTGGCGCACTGTCGTGATTCCCTCGAGCGCGCCCGTCAGCAGGTACGCATCTACGAAGACGGGATGCTGCGCCCGTTCGATCCCGAGGAGGGGGCGAGGGAATGATCGCGTGTCGTCGGATCCCGCTCCGGGTTGTCCGTGGCACCCCGTGCGCGCCCGTTGCCGGGAGGCTTTCTTGACCCGTACCGAACCCGGATTCGAGGCGTGGTGCACCGGGCAGGCGGCCCGGGCCGAGGCCGCGCTGGCGGCCTGCCTTCCGGACGAGCGGCAGGAGCCCGCGCGCCTGCACGAGGCGATGCGCTATGCCGCGCTCGGCGGCGGCAAGCGCGTCAGGCCGCTGCTCGTCTACGCGGCCGGAGAGCTTGCCGAGGACGTCGCGCCTGCCGCACTGGACGCCGCGGCCTGCGCGGTGGAATGCATCCACGCCTATTCGCTCGTGCACGACGACCTTCCCTGTATGGACGACGACGCCCTGCGGCGCGGGCGACCCACCGTTCACGTCCAGTACGACGAGGCGACTGCCATGCTGGTGGGCGACGGACTGCAGGCGCAGGCGTTCATATCGCTCGGCGCACTCGACGCCGACTGTCTGGCGCCGGCCGTGCGGGTGCTGGCGGCCGCATCGGGCTCCCTGGGAATGGTCGGCGGCCAGGCCATCGATCTGTCCGCCGTCGGGCGTCGGCTGCAGGCGGACGAACTCGAACGGATGCACCGCATGAAGACCGGCGCACTGCTGGAGGCCTCGGTCACTCTGGGCTGGCTCGTGGGGCATCGTGGCGAGCCTCCGCCGGCTGCATTGTCCGACTATGCACGGGCCGTCGGGCTCGCCTTCCAGGTGGTCGACGACATCCTCGACGTCGAGGCCGATACCGCCACGCTCGGCAAGACGGCCGGCAAGGACGCCGACAACGGCAAGCCGACCTACGTGTCGGTCCTCGGGCTGGAACCGGCGCGCGCCCTCGCCAGCGAACTGGGCAGGCGGGCCGACGCCGCGCTCGAGGTGTTCGGCGCGCGCGCGGCCCGGTTGCGCGGCCTGGCCGACCTGATCGTGCGGCGCACCTCTTGACCCCGGCGAAGCATCCGCGCCCGGAAGGAGAACAACGATGACTCACTCCCACGAATCCGGCAACGACACCGCACAGCGGTCGTCACCCGGCCTGCTCGAGACCATCGATTCACCGCAGGCCCTGCGCGGTTTCTCCCGCGCCGAACTCAAAACACTGGCCGCCGAGTTACGCGACTACCTTCTGCGCTCCGTATCGAGTACGGGGGGGCATCTGTCCAGCAATCTGGGGACGGTCGAACTCACGGTGGCACTGCACTACGTGTTCGATACGCCTCGCGACCGGCTGGTCTGGGATGTCGGTCACCAGAGCTATTCCCACAAGATCCTCACGGGTCGCCGGGAGCGCATGGGCGGTCTGCGCCAGCGCGGCGGGATCAGCGGGTTCCCCCGGCGTGAGGAGTCCGAGTTCGACACCTTCGGCACCGCACACTCCTCGACCTCGATCTCGGCCGCGCTCGGCATGGCCGTGGCGTCCCGGCAGAAGGGCGAGAGTTCGGGCCGTGAGCGACGCCGCCACGTGGCGATCATCGGTGACGGCGCCATGAGTGCCGGCATGGCCTTCGAGGCGATGAACAATGCCGGCGTCACCGACGACATCGACCTGCTGGTGATCCTGAACGACAACGAGATGTCGATCTCGCCGGCCGTGGGCGCGCTCAACAACTATCTCGTGCGGCTGCTGTCCGGGCGTTTCTACACCCAGGTCAAGGACATGGGCCGGGCGATGCTGAAGAACGTGCCGCCGATGTTCGAGCTCGCCCGCAAGCTCGAAGAGCACGCGAAGGGCATGGTCGCGCCGGGGACCCTGTTCGAAGAGCTCGGCTTCAATTACGTCGGCCCGATCGACGGGCACGATCTCGACATGCTCGTGCCGACCCTGCAGAACCTGCGTGAGTTGCGCGGCCCCCAGTTCCTGCACATCGTGACGCGCAAGGGACAGGGCTACGAACTGGCCGAGGCCGACCCGGTCCTGTACCACGGCCCGGGCCAGTTCGATCCGGAGAGCGGCATCCAGCCCTCTGGAAAACCGGCGAAGCCCACCTTCACCAAGGTGTTCTCCGACTGGATCTGCGACATGGCCGCGCTCGACGGGCGACTGGTCGGAATCACGCCGGCGATGCGCGAGGGCTCGGGGCTGGTCGAGTTCGAGAAGCGGTTCCCGGACCGGTACTTCGACGTCGGCATCGCCGAACAGCACGCGGTCACCTTCGCGGCGGGGCTGGCGTGCGAGGGCCTGAAGCCGGTAGTGGCCATTTACAGCACGTTCCTGCAGCGTGGGTACGACCAGGCGGTGCACGACGTGGCACTGCAGAATCTGCCCGTGGTCTTCGCGCTGGACCGGGCCGGTATCGTCGGAGCCGACGGTGCGACGCACATCGGCGCCTATGACTATGCTTTCATGCGCTGTCTGCCCAACGTCTCGGTGCTCGCGCCGGCCGACGAGAACGAGTGCCGTCAGATGCTCTACACCGCGTTCCAGCACGACGGACCCACGGCCGTCCGCTACCCGCGGGGCGCCGGCTGCGGGGTGGAGGTCAAGAAGGACCTCGTTCAGCTCCCGTGGGGGCGGGGCGAGGTCCGGCGCCGGGGTAACCGGATCGCGATTCTGGCTTTCGGGACCGTGCTCGAGGCGGCATTGACCGCGGGCGAGGCGCTCGATGCCACCGTGGTGAACATGCGCTTCGTCAAGCCGATCGATGCGGAGTTGCTCGCCGAACTCGCGGAGTCCCACGAGGCTGTCGTCACCGTCGAGGAACACGTGGTCATGGGGGGTGCCGGCAGTGCCGCCGCCGAATCGCTTTCCGCTCAGGGGATCGTTCGTCCGATGCTGCAGATCGGGCTGCCCGACCGTAACATCGACCACGGCGAACAGAACGCCCTGCGTGCCGAGGTCGGGCTCGACGCCGCCGGCATCGAGCGCGCGGTGCGGGCCCGGTTCATCGACGGCCCGTTGGAACGAGGCGCGCGGCCGCGGCTGGTGGCCACGCGCGGATGAGTTTTGCCGGCAGCGCCTGCCGCGCGGAGATCGCGGCGGAGCGCCCCCCGGCATGCGAAACTGACGGGTTTCAATGACCCCGTTCAGAAGAGGTGAAGGCCATCATGAAAACCGTGACACTCGACGTTCAGGGCATGACCTGCGGCGGCTGTGTTTCCTCGGTGCAGAAGATGCTCGCATCGGTGCCCGGCGTACAGCAGGCCGAGGTCAGCCTGGAGAATCATTCGGCCGTGGTCACCTACGACGAGGCCCGTACCCGGCCTGACGCCCTGGTCGAGGCCGTCGAGGACGGCGGCTTCGACGCGAGTCTGCCGGCCGGCTGAGCCCCGCGCGGGTGCCGTGAGCCGGGTCAGGGCGGTCCCGCCGGGCCGCCCGGCGTCCCCGCTCAGTCGCGGAAGTTCTTGAACTCCAGCGGCAGGTGCGTGACCTCTTTCTTGACGAGTGAGATGGCTTCCTGCAGGTTGTCGCGCTTGGGGCCGCTCACCCGGACGCTGTCGCCCTGGATGCTCGCCTGAACCTTGAGCTTGCTGTCCTTGATCAGCCTGACGATCTTCTTGGCTTCGTCACCCGCCACGCCTTTGCGCACGGTGACCACCTGCTTGACCTTGTCGCCCCCGATGCGCTGGACGTCGCCGAAATCCAGGAAGCGCACGTCCAGGTTGCGTTTCGCGCATTTGTTCAGCAGGACGTCGCGCACCTGACCGACCTTGAAGTCGTCGTCGGCATACTGGGTGAGCTCGAGTTCGTTCTGCTCGATACGGGCGTCCGAGCCCTTGAAGTCGAAGCGGTTGGTGATTTCCTTGTTCGCCTGATCGACCGCATTGCGCAGTTCGACCATGTCGGCTTCGCAGACGATATCGAATGAGGGCATGAACGTCTCCAGCTGTCAGCAGTTCGGTGAACCGGTCCGGCATCGGCCCCGGCGGTTCGGTCGAGTCGTCATTGTAGGCGGCTCGGGGGCGGGATGAATCAGGTGGTCAGCGTCGCAGCGACGCGAAGAAGTCGCGGGCGTAGTGCGCACAGAACGGTGCGAGCGCGGCGTGATAGCCGGAAAGATCGTCCGTGAACAGGAACAGCGATCGGAAGCGCAGGTAGATGCTGTTCGTGCGTCCGCCCGGAAGCGTGGCACTGTTGTTCAGATCGAAGAGCGGCACGATCACACCGCGCTCGGCGAAGGCGTCGCGTGCGACGAAGCTGTTGTCGAAGAACACCAGCGGATCCTTGCCGCCGCCGCAGAGCCCGAGCGGTGCCCGCGGCGCCCAGTCGAGCAGGGAGTTGGCGGTGAGCGCGCGTCGCAGCGGGTTTTCCGTTTCGGCGAGGTAATCGGTCACGAACGTCTCGCGCAGCAGATGAGGCTGTCCGTGGGCGGCGAGCAGGTAGGGAGGAATCCGGCCGGCGGCGAGGGCTTCTTCAGCGTCCATGCTGCCGGGGAACAGGTCGCGTGCGGTCGTGTCGTACGGAGCGTTGAAATACCGGTCCGCCGGGGCGAGCGCGGGATCGGCGCGGAGCAGCCCGTCGACGACGAACGGCACGAGCGCCGTCTGGCCTTCCGCACTACGCCCTCCCAGCAGCTGGGAGAAGGTTCGCTCGAGCGCGTAGGGGCCGGACATCGGGAAGCTGCCCGTGACCGTGAATTCGTCGACGAGGTCGCGCTCGATCCGGCGGTGGGTGGCCATGGCGACATGGCCACCCTGCGAATAGCCGGAGACGAACAGCTCGCGCCGCGCCAGTCCTTCGCGCAGGAACCAGGTCTCGGCAGCACGGAGCGCGTCGATCATGTCGGCACTCTGGGGCTCTGCCTGGAGATAGGGGTGGTAGTCGAGCCAGGAACGCCCGTAGCCGGTGTATTCGGGCGCGACGACCAGGTAGCCTCGCGCCGCGAACATCGCCAGCACAACACCGCCGAACCCCTCGGCGCTGGTGAAGAAGTCGTAGTCGCGATCGGCCGAGGTGCCGTGCGCGTACAGCAGCAGCGGGCGCGGGCCCTGGCATTCGGGGTGACCTCCCGTGGGAACGCCCACCGCGGCGCTGGCATTCGTCGACTCGCCGGCGGCGCCCACGGTCTGGTATTCGATCTGCACGAAGCGCACATCGCAGAACGCCTCGCCGGTGACGTCGCGAACGAGCGCGCGCTCGACTCGTCCGTCGGTCAGCGCATTGGTCTGGCCGATGCTGCTGCCGCCCATCTCGCGCGCGTCGTGCAGGGTTCCGCGAGGCGCGAGGAAGCGGGCGATCCGCTCCACGGTCCAGGCCGGCGCGTCGAGTTCGGGATACCGGCCGCCCGCGTCACGGCGCTGCAGGACGTCGGCCGGCAGCGCACTTGCCAGCGCATCCGCCGCGGCGGGGTCGAGCAGTCCGTCGTCGCCGCCGAGCAGACGCAGCACCGGTTGGGCGGGCAGCCCGACAGGGCCACCGCCCGCCGGGGGCGTCAGCCCGGTGGTCAGGGATTCCAGGCCCGCCCGCCAGGTGGCGGTGGTGAGCCGGAAAGCGGGCGGACCCAGGGCATCGTCGATGATGCCGCCGGCCGCGCGCCAGTCGATGACGAAGCCTGAGTCCACCGGCGCCCGTTCGATCCGGGCCTGCAGTCGTTCGAGCGCCTCGCTCGTGGCGGAGCCGTCACCGGCGGCGATCAGTACGACCTTCGCGATGCGTTGCGGAAGGCGGGCGGCGAGCCGCACCGCGAGCCGGGCGCCGAGTCCGCTGCCGACCACGACGAGATCGCGCTCGTTGCGGGCATCGAGCAGGGCGGCGAGATCGGCCAGGTGCGTGTCCGTCGAGGCAGGCGTGTCCGGGTCACTTGCATTGCCGTGCCCGCGCAGATCGATACCGAGCCAGCGCCACGCGGAGGGCGATGCGTCGATCAGTGCGCGCCATTGAACGCTGCTGGCACCCAGATCGTGGATTGCGAGCAGGGTGGGTGTCGCCGTCCCCGAGGCGGGTGCAGACGCCGGGGCCCGCTCGTCCACGGTTATCCACTGGTCAGGGGCCAGCATGAAGCGTTTCGAGGCGCCGAGTGCCGGATCGGGCTCGAACACCGGTGCCGGTGTCCCCGGCACGGCGGGCATGTCGTCTCCCTGACCGGTCGTGTCGCTGTCGGAGGCGACCGCAGGGGCCGCGGGGGCCGCCTCCTCGTTCCCGCCGCCGCAGGCTGCGAGCACGGCCAGGACGCCGGTCGCCGCGACTGAGCGCAGAGCGCGGCGCAGCCACCGGCCGTAAAGCGGCAGATCGGAGGGTGCGATCGTGCGACTCAGAGCCATCGCTGCATGAACCTGGCATCACCCATGGCGGGATCCAGGGCGTAGTGCTCGAAGCCGCTCGCACGGTACAGGGCCAGCGCTCCGGTGTTGCCGGCGAGTACCTCGAGCGTGAGCTTGCAGCAATCGAGTTCGCGGGCGATACCGGCGAGGGAGTCGATCAGTGCGCCGCCGATGCCCCGGCGCCGGTGGGAGGCTCGGACCGTGAGATCGTGGATGTTCACGAGGCGCCTGGCCTTGAACGTGGACACACTCCAGAACGCATTCAGAAGGCCGACCGGCTCGCGCCCCTCCCACGCCAGAAGCCCCAGATAGGTCGGGCACGCCGCCAGGCGGGCTGGCAGCACCTGCAGCACCTGCGCGGGAAGCGGTTCGCCACCGCCTTCGGGCGAGCGCGCGTACTCGTCGAGCAGGGCACGCAGCGCCGCCAGATGGGAGTCGTCTTCGAGGGCGATACGGGTGATCTTCATCGGGGCGGGGCGCTGTTCCATGAACGTGCGCGCGACGGGGCGCCTGTCGGTGGCCGAAGCCATGCCAGCAGGCGCGGCAGCGGAGCGGAAGGGGTTGGCCGAACGGGGACGGAGTGTGCGGGGAACTGTCCGGATGGCGCCGCGCCGGCTGACGCGATCCGTCGGATGTTCCGACGCGTTG
>JAUIAI010000122.1 GCA_030425615.1 Gammaproteobacteria bacterium | reverse complement strand
CAAACCCTCGATTGAGTGATGCGGCGGTTCATCGTGCTGGCTAGATTTGAGCGCGCCCCGGCGCGATTCGACCCCCGGGGTTCTTCCCTGTCGGGCGTTGGTCGCGCCGGACGGCCAGAGAGATCTTTCGCCCATCAGGAGCTTCCTTCCAGCATGATCGGCTCACGCCATCACGAATCCGCGTCAGGCCCGGACCTGCGCCGAGTCATCAATGCGCTTCACGAGGCGTTCGCCGATGACACGCGGTGGCACGATTTTCTCGGCGAACTGGCACGCGCCTGTGGTGCACGCCATGCCGTCATGATGGCGCTCGAGGCCGACCCGGCCCGGCCCGTACTGGCCAGTCACGGGCTGTCCAGTGTGGCGGCCAGTTGATCCAGCGCCGCCCGCTCAACAATGAGGACGACGCGCCCATCGCAGCTTTCGACGCCGCCATCCTGCAACCCGAGCGGCCGCTCAAAACCCGCTGGGAGACCCCGGACCATCTGGTCATCGAGGGCGAAACGCTGGTGCCGGACGACGCGCTTCGGGCCATGCCCGTCTACGAGGCCTATCTTGCGCCTAACGACCTGCGCTGGCTGCGCGCGTTGTGGGTACATCCCGACGCGGCGCGGGCCATGCCGTACGGGGTGCTGCTCTGGCGGGGTGTGGACCAGACCAGTTTCGATGATTCGGTGCCCGATACGCTCGACACCGTGGCCCGGGCCATTTCCGCGTTCGAGAAGGTGAGCGTGGCCAACGCGCTCAGCCGCGCGGCCGGTCTGGCAGCGAGCGGCTGCGCGGCGATGCTGCTCGATGGCGAGGGCCGCCTGATCATGGCCAACGCCGGCGCCGAGTCGATGCTCCAGTGTGGGCTGGTGCAGGCGCCCAACGGCGGACGGGTCGCCCTGTCCAGCGAGGTGGCCGACCGTTGGCTCGCCAGCCTGCTCGCCCTCGATTCGGCCGAGTTGTCGATGTCCGCCGAGGCGGCCCGCTGTCGGGACCGACTGCCCGGTCTCGGGGCGTGCACGCTGGAGTTGTCGGCGATGCGTCCCATCGGGGCCGCGCCGGCATTGCTCGGCTGGCGGTTCGCCTTGTCGGTGCGGGCCGATGCTCCGGCCCGCGCAGGAGCGGTGCGCCGCACGGCCCAGCACATCTATCGCTGGACCAATGCCGAGTTCGACGCCGTGGCCCGCCTCGCCGCCGGCGAGGCGCTGCCGGAGATCGCGCGGCAGCGGCGGTCGGCGATCGAGACGGTCCGATCGCACCTGAAAAACGCCAAGCGCAAGGCAGGCGTGCGCCGGCAGGTCGACCTGGTGCGGATCTTCACCTCCCTCGAAGGCGAGGCCCCGTCGCTCGACGACGCGACGCCGCACGACAGGCCCGACCCGCTCTGAGGCATCCGGACCGACCCGCCGGCCGGTCGATGTGCCGTTTACACTGCCGCCTTTCGGACTCGGAAGGGGCGCATCATGGTTCTGCAGGTAAGGAGTTTCGTCGCCGGCCAGTGGCAGGGACGGACAAGCGGCCGTGAACTGACCGATGCCGCGCGGGGCGCGGTGGTGGGCGAACTGGCCGGCGAAGGCGTCGATGCGGCCGAGGCCTGGGCCCATGCCCGCGAGACCGGTCGGCGGGCTCTGCAGCGTCTGGACATGAGCGAGCGCGCGGCCAGGCTGCGGGCGCTGGGCCGGACCCTGACCGAGTACAAGGCGCAGCTCTACGCGCTCTCGACCGCCACGGGCGCGACCCGTGGCGACAGCTGGGTCGACATCGACGGCGGGATCGGTGCGTTGATGGCCTTCGCCTCGATGGGTGCGGCGGAACTGCCGGCCGGGCGGCTCTGGCCCGAATCCGCCGTGCAACCGCTTTCCCGAGGCGGCGAGTTCGCGGGCACCCACATCCGCGTGCCACGCGCGGGCGTCGCGCTGCACGTGAACGCTTTCAATTTCCCCGTGTGGGGCATGCTCGAGAAGTTCGCGCCTGCCTTCCTCGCGGGAATGCCCAGCATCGTCAAGCCAGCGACCGACACCTGCTACCTCACCGCGGAGTGCGTTCGCCTCATGGCCGAGTCCGGTCTGCTCCCCGAGGGCACGCTGCAGCTGCTGGTCGGACGCCCGGACGGGCTTCTGGACGGTCTCGGCGCGCAGGACGTGCTGACCTTCACCGGTTCGGCACAGACCGCCCGGTCGCTGCGTTCCGACGCGCGGGTCCTTGCCGGCGGTGCGCTCGTGAACGTGGAGGCGGACTCGCTGAACGCGGCGATCCTGGGGCCCGACGTGACGCCCGGTTCGCCGCTGTTCGACGCTTTCGTCGATCAGGTCGTTCGCGAGATGACCTTCAAGGCGGGGCAGAAATGTACGGCGATCCGCCGGGTGATCGTGCCGGCCGCCAGCCGCGAGGCGCTGGTCGAGCGGCTTCGCACCCGGTTGCAGGCCGTGCGGGTCGGGGATCCCGCGCTCGAGGACGTGCACATGGGGCCCTTGGTGTCTTCCTCCCAGGCGCACGACGTGCGCGAGGCGATCGCCCGTCTGGCCGACGGAGCGGAGCAGCTGCTCGATGCCGCCGAACCGACGCTCGTCGGCGATGGTCTGCGTGCCGAGGGGTTCGTCGGCCCCGTGCTGCTCGGCCACGACGGCCGCGACCCGGCCGCACCGGTGCACGAGATCGAGGCGTTCGGTCCCGTGGCGACCGTCCTGCCCTACGAAGAAGCGGAGCAGGCGGCCGCCCTGGCCGCAGCGGGCAGGGGCTCGCTGGTGAGCACGGTCGCCAGTGACGATGCACGCTGGACGGCGGGTCTGGCCGCCGGGCTCGCGCCCTGGCACGGGCGGCTCCATCTGATCGACAGCGGCAGCGCGGCGCACAGCACGGGCCACGGAGCCCCTCTGCCGGCGTTGCGCCACGGCGGGCCGGGCCGGGCCGGCGGCGGGGCCGAACTGGGCGGCATGGCCGCGCTCGACCTGTACATGCACCGGGTCGCGGTTCAGGGCTCGCCCGCGGCGCTGGCGGCCGTCACCGGACAGTACGTGCGGGGTGCGCCGGTGATCGATTCCGACGTCCACCCCTTCCGGAAGCACTACGAGGAACTGAAGGTCGGCGACTCGCTGCTCACGCATCGCCGCACGGTCTCCGAGGCCGACATCGTCAACTTCGGCTGCCTGTCGGGCGACTTCTTCTACATGCACTTCGACGAGATCGCGGCTGCAGCGTCACCGTTCGGCAAGCGCATCGCACACGGGTACTTCGTGCTGTCGGCGGCTGCCGGCCTGTTCGTGTCCCCGTCGCCGGGACCGGTCCTGGCGAACTACGGACTGGACACGCTGCGTTTCGTCCGGCCGGTGGGCATCGGCGACACGATCCAGGCCCGGCTCACCTGCAAGCGCAAGGCCCCCCGTCCGCGCAAGCCCTCGGACGAGCGCGGGCAGGGTGTCGTGACATGGGACGTACAAGTCACCAACCAGGACGGCACTCTGGTGGCGTCGTACGACATCCTGACCCTGGTGGAGATGCGCGACTGACCGCGCGCCGTGTCGGATCCGGCGGACCGCCGCCGCCGCGGCGCAACGGCGCAACGGCGTGATCACACCCGCCCGTGCGAGCGACCTCGCGGCTTGCCGGGCCGCCGCGCCTCAGCGGCCGCGTCGGTTCCCGGGTCTCAGCGCGTGGTCGGCGCCTGGGCCGTGGCCGGTTCGGCCACGTAGATCTCCACCCGACGGTTCTGCGCGCGACCGCTCACGGTGGAGTTCTCGGCGACGGGCTCGCGTGAGCCGCGCCCGTCGATCGCGATCCGCAGAGGATCGACGCCACGCGCCACGAGATACTCCCGCGTGCTTGCGGCCCGGTTCACCGACAGCGGATCGTTGATCGCATCGGTGCCGGTGGAATCCGTGTGGCCGACGATCGTCACCTGGGTGGCCGTGTGGCTGGTCAGGGAGGTCGCGAACTGGTCGAGAATGGGCTGGAACTCGGGGCGGATGTCGGCCCGGTTCGTATCGAAGGAGATATCGCTGGGCACCTCGAGCTTGAGCCGGTTGTCCGGCGTCTGCACGACGGAAACACCCGTGCCCGCGGTCGCCTCTTCCATCGCGCGCTTCTGTTCCTGCATCTGCCTGGACCAGATGTATCCACCGAGCGCACCGACGCCGGCACCGATCACCGCGCCGCGCCGCGTGGACTTGCCGCTGCCGCCGGTGGCGCCGGCCGCGGCCACGCCGACGAGGGTGCCGACTCCGGCGCCGATGGCTGCGGCCTGCTGCTCTTCGGTCATCCCCGCGCATCCGACGGTGAGGACGGCACAGAGGGACAGGGCCAGCATCCGGGGGGTTCGCATCATGTCGATCGACTCCGTTGTGAAATGGGCGCGCCAGAGGCGCACACGCCTTCGGGCTGCCGCAAATACAACGCCCGGGCGGCGCGCAGGATGACCCGCTTCCACTATCATCCGCGCATTCGTCGGCCGGATGGCACGACGCGACCTCCGAATGGTATCGAAGCCGCGGCGTCCCGAGTGGCGCACCGTCTCCTCATGCAGAACTGGCAGGAATTCGTTAGTCCCAATCCCGATTTGATGCAGGCGCTCGGCGGCATGCGGGTGCTCCACGTGGACCCCGAGGCCGGCCGCGCGCGTCTGGCCTTCGAGTGCCTGCCGGCCTTCTGCCACTCCGGCGGATCCGTGGCGCAGGGCGGGTTCGTCACGGCCTGGATGGACGCCGCCATGGCGCACGCGGTCATCCTCACCTCCGAGCCAATGGTCAACGTGGCCAGTCTCGACATCAGCGTGCGCTTCCTCGAGCGGGTCTCGCCGGGACCGGTCGAGGCGGAAGGTCGCATCGTGCGGCGTGGCCGGCGCGTGGCCTTCCTCGAGGCCCGTCTCGAAACACCCGACGGACGCCTGCTCGCCACCGCCACCTCCAGCGGTATGCTGGTGCCGATGGCCGACCCGGAACAGGCCAGGGCGGCGCCGGGGTCGTGACCGCCGCGTCGCTCTCCGCCGCAGGCGGGCCGGCGTCAGGGTCGGACGACCGGGAACCCGTGCCTGCCGGCGGGCCCGGCGCCGGTGGATTCCACATCCGGCGCGGTGTACCCGCCGATCTTGACGCCCTGGTCGCACTCGAGGGCCGGGTCTTCACGACCGACCGCCTCTCGCGGCGCAGCTTTCGCGAACTGCTCGTCGCCAAGAGCGCGGTCTTTCTCGTTGCGCACAGGCCTGCGCAGGCGGGTGGAGCCGTTGTCGGTTACGCCTTGCTGTTGTTTCGCCGGGGCACGGGACTTGCGCGTCTGTACTCCATCGCGGTGGCTCCGGAAGTGGCCGGACGCGGAATCGGTCGGGATCTGCTCGCGGCAGCCGAGGCAGCGGCGGTCGATCTCGGCAAGGTCATGCTGAGGCTGGAGGTGGCGGTCGACAACGGCCCTGCACGGGCGCTCTACGGGCGCGCCGGCTATCGCAGCGTTCGCCGACTGAGCGCGTACTACGAGGACGGTGGGGATGCCTTGCGCCTGGAGAAGTCTCTTCGCCCGCGGTTCGGGATCCCGTCGGGCGCGCCTTACTACGCGCAGAGTACCGAATTCACCTGCGGCCCCGCGTGTCTGATGATGGCGCTGGCGCGTTTCGGGCTGATAGATCACCTGGAGCCGGTCCTCGAGATCCGGCTCTGGCGCGAGGCCACGACCATCTTCATGGGCTCCGGGCTCGGGGGGTGCGAGCCGGTGGGCATGGCGGTCGCCGCGCTCGAGGCCGGCCTGGCCGTGGAGTTGCACATCAGCGAGGCCGGACCGTTGATGCTGCAGACCGTGGCCGATGCCGCGAAGCGCAGGGTGATGAGCCTGGCGCAGCAGGATTTCGACGATCGCGCCCGGCGTCTCGGGTTGCGCCGCCACCCGCCGCTGGATGCCCGTGGGCTGGCCGGGCGGGTGGCAACCGATGCACTGGCCATCGTTCTCATCTCCGGAAACCGCATGTACGGGCAGCGCCAACCGCACTGGGTCGTCGCGCACGGTCTGCACGAGGGTCACCTCATGGTTCACGATCCCTGGGTCGTCGACGATGGCTTCGAGTCCGCCACCGACGCGATCAACATTCCGATTCCGCTCGACGAATTCGACCGCATGTCGCGATTCGGCCGCGCCGGATTGCGCGCCGCGCTGCTGGTGACCGGCCGCGCGGCGAACGCGCCGGCGCGGGAATCCGCGATTCTGTCCGGCCTGCCGGCTGCGCTTTGACCGAGGGCACCCGATGAAGCGCACCGTATTGCTTGCCGATCATCCGGCCGACCTGAAGGCGCTGGGCGGCGCCTTCCCGATCGCGACCACCCGCGACTACGTCGACCGCCCCGCGGACTTCCCCTTGCGCGGGCTGAGGGTCATCAACCTGTCCCGTCGGCACGCCTACCAGACCCTTGGCTACTACGCCTCCCTGCTGGCCGAGGCCCGTGATCACAAGGTGATTCCGACGGTGGAGACCGCGCTGGACCTGGCCAGCCGACAGGGCCACGCCCGCGCGCTGCCCGAGCTCGAGGCGGCCTTGGCGCGGGACCTGCGCAAGAACCCCGGACCGGCGCCAGAGATGATCTGGTGCCTGCTCGGCGAGACGGTCGACCCGCGCTTCACGACGTTCGGCCGGCTTCTGTTCGACTGGTTTCGCGCGCCCATTCTGAGGGTCCGGTTGACGGCGCCGGCGGCGCCCGGGCAACCGGTGCGGATCGCACGGATCCAGATCCGGCCGTTCCATCGTCTGGATCACGACCTCAGGACGCGTTTCGCGGAGGTCTTGACGGCGCAGTCGAAAGGCGTCTGGCGCTCGCCACGCGAGCGCGCGACGGCCCGCTATGCGTTGGCCGTTCTGCACGATCCGGAGGAGCGCCTTCCGCCCACGTCGTCATCGAGCCTGCGGCATTTCGCGCGCGTTGCGGCCCGGCTCGGTGTGTCCGCTGAACCGATCCGGCGCAGGGAACTCTCGCGGCTTGCCGAGTACGACGCGCTGTTCATCCGCGAGACGACGTCGATCCGCAATCACACGTATCGCTTCGCCCAGCGTGCACGCGCCGAAGGCATGCCGGTCATCGACGATCCCGTGTCGATGATTCGCTGTACCAACAAGGTCTATCTCTGGGAGAGGCTGAGGCTGGCGGGTCTGCCGTGTCCGCCGACCATGGCCCTGAGGCGGGAGACGCCGCTGGAGCGGGTGGCGGATACGCTGGGATTGCCGCTCGTCGTCAAGGTTCCGGACGGATCCTTCAGCCGCGGAGTCAAGCGTGCAACGGACATGGCGGCATTGCGCGATGTCTGCGCCCGCCTGTTCGGCCTGAAGGCA
>JAUIAI010000121.1 GCA_030425615.1 Gammaproteobacteria bacterium | reverse complement strand
GGATGAGCTTGGAGCCGAGCTGGCGCCGGATGATCGGGAACTTGCCAGCCTCCAGCATCGGCTTGTGGACGTACCACTCATCGGGATTCACCGCACCCTGGACGACCGTTTCGCCCAGCCCGTAAGCGCTGGTGATGAACACCACGTCCTCGAAGCCGGACTCGGTGTCGATCGTGAACATCACACCAGCTGCGCCGAGATCGCTGCGGACCATCCGCTGAACCCCGGCCGAAAGTGCGACCACGCCATGATCGAAGCCCTTGTGCACCCGGTACGAGATCGCACGATCGTTGTAAAGCGAAGCGAAGACGTGCTTGACCCGCGAAAGAACCTGCTCGATCCCGGTCACATTCAGGAAGGTCTCCTGCTGCCCGGCGAACGAGGCGTCCGGCAGATCCTCGGCCGTGGCCGACGATCTCACGGCGACCGAAACCGGCCCGCCCGACTCCGCTTCCAGCGCGGCATAGGCCGACCGGATCCCCTCTTCCAGGGCGGCCGGAAGGGGGGCGTCCATGATCCACTGACGGATGCGGGCACCGCAATCGGCGAGTGCCGTGACATCCTCGGTGTTCAGGGTGCTCAGTTCGGCCTCGATACGTCCGGCCAGACCGCTCTCGGCGAGAAAGCCCCGGTAAGCGTCCGCGGTGGTGGCGAACCCGCCCGGGACGCGAACCCCCGCGGAGGCGAGTTGGCTGATCATCTCGCCCAGCGATGCATTCTTGCCGCCGACCGATTCGACGTCGGTCATGCGCAAGGTCTCGAGGGGAAGGACGTAGGGGCCGAACGGAGAGGTCATGAATCGGGTCCTAGCATTATTGGAATCGCGCCCTGACCCTGGAATGGGAACGCGACCGTGGCACGGCCGCCCCAAACGCCGGAACCGGGGCTTTACCCTGTTATTTTACGAAATGGAACGGACAGACACCGTGACGGACGCCTCAGCGGCTGAATCGGCGTGCTCACTGGCCTTCCGAGCCCCCGGCCCGGGCGGGAATCGCCCGTCGTTTCGGGACGGCCCCGCCCGCCCAGAATCGTCCAGGACTCACGGATCATATGAACGAACGGTCGAATGACCAGAACGAACGGTCGGTCTTTTACCTCAGCGATGGCACCGGCATCACGGCCGAGACATTCGGCAGCGCCCTGCTGAGCCAGTTCGAAGGCATCACCCTGCAGCCGCTGCGCCTGCCGTTCGTGGATTCGGTCGAGAAAGCCGTTCAGGCCGCGGACCGAATCAACCGCCAGGCCGAGCGCGACGGCATCCGCCCGATCGTTTTCAGTACGCTCGTGAATGCCGACATCATCGACATCGTACGGCAGTCCGAATGCCGGTTCCTCGACCTGTTCCAGTCCTTTCTCGCCCCTCTGGAGGAGGAGTTCGAAGCCATCTCGTCGCACCGGATCGGGCGCTCGCACGCGGCTGTCGACAACAAGCGCTATGACCGCCGGATCGCGGCGATCAATTTCTCCCTGGCCCATGACGACGGGCAGTCGGATCGCGACCTCGCCAACGCTGACGTCATCCTGGTGGGCGTCTCACGCAGTGGCAAGACACCCACCAGCCTCTACCTGGCGATGCAGCACGGCGTCAAGGCAGCGAACTACCCGCTGATACCGGAAGACTTCGAACGCCGACGCCTCCCGCAGGCACTTCTCAAGGTCCGCCACAAACTGTTCGGTCTGTCGATCGCGCCGGAGCGCCTGGCCGAGGTTCGCCACGAACGTCGTCCGAACAGCCGCTACGCGTCGCTCGAAAACTGCCGTGCCGAAGTCGCCGAAGCCGAGGCGATGATGCGCCGGGAAGGCATCAGCTGGCTGTCCTCGACCACGAAGTCCATCGAGGAGATTGCCGCAACCATCATGCAGAAGCTCGATCACACCGAGACGTGAACGTTTCCAGGGATGCGCAACGGCTCTGGGTGGCGGCCGAACTCGTCCGGCTGCAGCTCAGGCAGGCTCGCGCGATGGCCGTCGGATCGACGGTGACGATGCTGTTCATCCTGCTGTGGTTCGGCCCGATGCTCCAGTGGCCGCGCGACTTCGCCTGGCTGTTCGGAATCGTGCTCGTGCGAATCGTGGCGCTTCAGATCCCCCGCGGCTTCGACCGTCTGACACTCGAACAGAAGATCTTCCGGGGTCGGCTGTTCGTCGGGCAATGCCTGGTTTCCGGCCTCTTCTGGGCGATCGGGGCGGGAACCATATTCACGACCCAGGGCGCCCCCGAACAGTGGATGTTCGTCGCGGTCTTCTGCGGACTGGGCGCGGCGGCGACGGTCTCGCAGGTGGCGATTCCGTGGTCGGTACCGGCGTTCGTCCTGCCCACCCTGCTCACGATCGCCTTCTCCTTGCTCTGGCAGGGCCAGCCGCGGGCGCTCGCGCTGCTGTCGCTGCTGCTGATCTACGGTGTATCGCTGTTCCTGCTGCATCGCGGCATGTATCGGGAGTTGATCCTCGGACTGCGATCCCGCTACGCGAATGAACAGCACCAACGCACCCTGCGCCGACAATCCGACCAGCTCTCGGCATTGTTGCGCCTGAAGCAGTTCTTCATCACCGCCGCGTCTCACGATCTGCGCCAACCTGCCCAGGCTATCCAACTGCTCGCGCGAACGGTTCACGACGAGGCGCCGACAGACTCGCTGCGCGAGCGCACCGGCGCATTGCTCAAGGCTGCCGATCAGTTCAGCGACCTCATCAATCGTCTGCTCGACCTTGCCCGTCTGGATCTCAGCGGTGAACGCGCCAGCCCCTGCTGGGTACGTCTGTCGGACGTCTCGCGGCAACTGGGCACCACGCTGCGGCCGCGAGCCGAACAGGCCGGCATCGACCTCTCCATGGCCCCGCCGGACATCATCGAGGTACGTTCCGACCCTCTGTTCCTCAGCCGCATCCTGCAGAACCTCCTGAGCAACGCGATCGATTATTCGAATGCGCGACGCGTGGTGCTCGACGTTGCGCTGCCGATGACCCCGGATTCGAGCCTCGAGATCCTGGTGTCGGACGACGGCGTCGGGATCGACGCGGCCGCCGCGAGACTGCTGCAGAGCGCAGACTCCCCGCTGGCGATCGACGACACGTCCCCGACCGTCAGGGGCCTGGGCCTCGCGATCGTTGCACGGCTCGCTCGCCTGGAGGGGCACCAGCTTTCCGTGAACGCGAGCCCGGGGCGCGGAACGACCTTCCGCCTGCGCATCAACGGCTGGCGTCGGGTCGCGGCCCGGCCGCCCGCGCCGGAGGTGTCCGCCCCACGTTCCGGACCGACGACGGCAACGGTCACCAAGGTCGGCGAGCGGCCGCGGCCGGACGCCGCGGATGCGGCCGTGCCGGGACGGCCCCCCGCGCTCCGACTGGTGACGCCCTCGGGTTCACCCGACGATCAGGGGAGTGACGCGGCATCGGAGAAGCGGCAGAGCGAGAGCAGGAACCCGCGGGTCGTCATCGTCGAGGACGAGCCGCTCGTGCGGCTCGGTCTGACCGCCATGCTGCAGGCCAACGGCTTCGACTGTCTTCATTGGCTGCCCGGAGAGCCTACCGATTCGATGGCCGAACAGGGAGTCGTCCTGATCCTGGCCGACTGGCATCTGGGTTCGGGCGAAACGGCGGCGGATGCACTACCCGCGTTGCAGGGGGCCCTGCGGGAACCGGTCCCGGTGCTGATCCTGACCGGACTCGCCACCTTGCCAGTCCCCGCGGCCGAACTCGGGACTGCGCTCGGGGGTGCCCACGTGGTGACGCTCCAGAAGCCCATCGACGAAGCCGGTCTCAAGCGCGGACTCGTTCGCGCCCTTCACGGACATCTCTCGGACCGGACGACGCGAGACCGGAGCGCGACCGGCCGCCCCACTGGCGACTGATCAGCCGTCACTCGCCAGACGCTGACGGCGCTGTTCGAACAGACAGACCGCGGCCGCTGCCGCGACGTTCAGCGACTCGACGCCTTCGGCCTGCGGTATCCGCAATGCCACGACGCGATCGGCCAGCAGGGCATCCTGCAGCCCCTGTCCCTCCGCGCCGAACAGCCAGATACCCGGGGCCGTGAGATCGGCGTCGAACAGCGAGACGGATGCGCCCGCCACGCCGCCAACCACCGTCGCGCGCACTGCGACCCCGGCCGGTGCGTGCGCCCAGAGCTCCTGCGGACCGACCCCCTCGTGAATGGCCAGCGAGAAGTGGGCCCCCATCGACGCACGCAGGACTTTCGGCGACCAGCAGAAGACCGTTCCGGGCGCGGTGATGACCCGCCGCACGCCCGCGGCCGCACAGGTGCGCAGGATCGTTCCCAGATTGCCGGGATCCTGAAGACGGTCGAGATAGACGACGTCCTCGTCCAACGACGAAGGCAGCGACGGCGAGGGGGTGTCGACGATCGCCATCGATCCGTCGGGCTCGTCCAGGCGCGAGGCCCGGCGCAGCAGGCGCTCTGGCACCAGGATCACCCGGGCGCCCACACGCCGCGCCAGAGCCGCGGTGTCCGATCGCTCGAGGGCGGCATCGGTGAGGAACAGCGCACGCAGACCGTCGCGTGCGGCAGGGGTCGTCTGAGCCAGATAGGCCTCGATGAGCTTGCGCCCCTCGAGAACGCTGCGCCCGTGGCGGCGACGCTCGCGTGAGGACTCGACGAGGGCGATGAGTTCCCTCAGCCTGGGGTTCGAGGCCGACTCGATCCGCTGCACCCCGGGCGACGATGTGCTGTCAGCCACCATCCTTCCATCCCCGCCGCCCGGCCGCATCGATGAGCGCCTGCCTGACCGGCGCGAAGCTTCGTCTGTGCTCGGGACAGGGTCCGTGGCGCATCAGCGCCTGCCGGTGCTCGGCGGTGCCGTAACCCATGTGCCGGTCGAAGCCGTAACACGGGAACTGCTCGTGCAGGAGCATCATCTGCGCGTCGCGGGTCGTCTTGGCCAGGATCGACGCCGCCGAGATCGCCTGGCGCGAATCATCGCCGCCGATCACGGCCACGGCCCGAGTCGAGAGATCGTCCGGAACACGATTCCCGTCGATCTCGATGAGTTCTGGCGAAGGCACGACCTGCAACGCTGCGACGGCCCGAGACATGGCCAGCATGGTTGCCCTGAGGATGTTCAACGTGTCGATCTCCTGCACCGTGCATTGTCCGACCGCCCAGCCGAGGGCGCGTTCTCGGATCAGGGCCGCCAGCGCCTCGCGTCGACCAGCCGTCAGCCGCTTGGAATCGCGCAGACCCTCGATCGGTCGCTCCGGGTCGAGAACCACGGCAGCGGCGACGACCGAGCCGGCCAGGGGCCCGCGGCCGGCCTCGTCGACTCCGCACACGAGTCCGCCGAACGACGGCGACAACAGGGTTTGCGCAGGTTCGGACTTCCTCATCGCAGATGAGCCTCGATGACACCGGCCGCACGGGCCGCGCAGCCGATCGCCATGGTTTCGCGCAATGCGCTCAGACGCGCCTCGACGCGCGCTGCCGCCCGCGGATCGAGCATCTCCACGACACCCGCCCCGAGGCGCTCCGGCGTCGCCTCGTCCTGCAGCAGTTCCGGCACCACGCTGTCGCGGCAGAGGATGTTCGGCAGGCCCACCCAGGGCTGAAGTGCCATTCGCTTCATGATGCGGTAGCTGATGGGTGACATCCGGTAAGTGATCACCATGGGCCTGCGCAGCAAGGCGACCTCCAGGGTTGCCGTCCCGCTGGCGACGAGTACGGCATCCGAGGCCCCGATGGCCCGGTGCGCATCTCCGTCGAGCAGCCGCACGGCCCCGCCCCGACCGGATTCGAGCGGCCCGAGCAGCGCGCGCAGCCGCTCGGCCAGCGCCGGAGTCGCGGCAGGCAACACGAAACGCATTCCCGGATCGCGTGCCAGCAGCCAACGTGCGGTCCGGACGAACAGTTCCCCCATGTAGCCCACCTCGGACGGACGTGAGCCCGGCATCAGACAGACGATTCTCGCATCGGCAGGCAGATCCAGCCGGGCACGCATCTCGGCCTTCGGGAAGTGAGCCGGGTCCAGGACATCGGCCAGCGGGTGACCGACATAGGTTGCCGGCACGCCGGCCGCTTCGTACAACGGGGCCTCGAAGGGAAAGATCAACAACATATGGTCGACCGCACCACGTATCTTCTTCAGCCGCTCCGCCCGCCACGCCCAGACGGAGGGGCCGACGAAGTGCATGGTGCGTACGCCCGAGCGCCGCAGCCGCCGCGCGAGCCCCAGATTGAAATCAGGCGCATCGACGCCGACGAACAGATCCGCCGGCCAGGCGGCCGCCCGGCGGGCGAGATCGCGACGCAGCCGCAACAGCCGGGGCAGCTCACGCAACACTTCGACGTACCCGCGCACCGAGAGTTGTTCGATGCCGACCCAGGTCGACAGGCCGGCCGCCTTCATCGCGGGTCCGCCGACCCCGGCCTGCTCCGGGGCGACCTGAGATGCAGCCAGGTGCGCGATCACCGGCGCGGCGATGAGATCGCCCGACGCCTCTCCGGCCGACCAGACGATTCGGCGGCGCTGCTCCATGGGATCCTCTGGCCCTCAGATGACTCCGACCGGAAGTGCCGGTCGGCGACGGCTCAGCGGACGATGCCGCGGGTGACCTCGTCGAGGAATCGCGCGATCAACGCGCAGTCCCCGGCTCCGGCCTCCTGCGCATCCGCAAGGGAGCGCAGCTCCACGCGGGCCTGATCGAGGCTTAGACCCCGCTTGTAAAGGATCTTGTAGGCCCGGCGGATGGCCGCGATTCGATCGGAGTCGAAACCTCTTCTGCGCAGACCCTCGCTGTTGATGCCGTGCGGGGCCGCCGCGTTTCCGGAAGCCATGACGAACGGGGGAATGTCGTGCAGAACCACGGTCCCGACGGCCGTCATCGCGTGCGCTCCGATCTTGCAGAACTGATGGACTCCGGTGTAGCCGCCGAGGACGACGTGGTCACCCACGTGCACGTGGCCGGCGAGATTGCTCGTATTGGCCATGATGATCTGGTTGCCGATCACGCAATCGTGCGCCACGTGGACATAGGCCATGATCCAGTTGTCGTCACCGATAGTGGTCTCACCCCGATCCTGTACCGTACCCCGGTTCAGGGTCACCGCCTCACGGAACATGTTGCGGTCGCCGATCACCAGGCTCGTAGGCTCGCCTGCATACTTCTTGTCCTGCGGCGGGCCACCGATCCTGCCGAACGGATGGAAGACATTCCCCTCGCCGATCGTGCTGGGCCCTTCGATCACGCAGTGCGCCCCCACCGAGCAGCCGGCCCCCATGCGCACGCCCGGTCCGATCACGGCGTAAGGCCCGACTTCCACGGTTGTGTCGAGGTCGGCCG
>JAUIAI010000120.1 GCA_030425615.1 Gammaproteobacteria bacterium | reverse complement strand
GTCGGCGCCGATCTCGGGCGGCGTCTGTTCCAGTGCCAGCTTGATGAGCGAAACGATACGGTTCAGCGGCTCGGCCAGGGCCTCCAGGACCTCGGCACTCGAGATGCGGAAGCTGCGCGGTACGCCCTCGGCGACGCTGCGCCCCTTGACCTCGAGCTCGCGGCGGTCCGCACCCGGAAACGCGGAGCCGATGGTGTGCTTGATCGTCTGGGCCGTCTGCTCGCCGATGAGCATGCCGTAGTTGCGCCGCACGTAGTTGACGATGGCCTGGTCGAAGGTGTCGCCCGCGACCCTTGCGGAGTGCTTGTAGACCATACCGCCGAGGGAGATCACGCCGACTTCGGTGGTGCCGCCGCCGATGTCGATGACCATCGACCCGCTGGCCTGCGCGACGGGCAGGCCCGCCCCGATGGCGGCTGCCATCGGCTCTTCGATCAGGTACACCTGCGCGGCGCCCCCGCCGAGCACCGCGTCGCGGATGGCGCGTCGCTCGACCTGCGTGGAGACGGCGGGCACGGTGACGAGCACGCGGGGGTTGGCCAGCCGGCGGTGTGGGTCCGCCTGCGCTATGAAGGCGCGCATCATCTCGCGGGTGAGCGTGAGATCGGCCACCACGCCGTCGCGGATGGGCCTCACGGCGCTGATGGAGCCCGGGACCTTGCCGATCATGCGCCGCGCCTCGCGGCCCACGGCCGCGACCGTGCCGGCGTCCCCGTCCCTTACGGTGACCACCGAGGGCTCGTCGAGTTCCATGCCCCGTTCCATGACGAAGACCCGGGTGTTCGAGGTTCCCAGGTCGATCGCGAGGTCGTGCGACAGGTATTTGCGGATGAATCCGAACATGGAACGCGGTGGGCGGAGAGGATCGCTCGCGCTTCGCGAGAGGACGGACCATCTTAACAGGCGCACGCTGTCCGGCGCGCGTCACCGGATGCTCTGCGCGGGGCTTCGGGACACCGCCTGCGACGTGGGCGCGGGACCTTCCGCCGCCCCCGGTGGCGCCTCGCCGTTGCTTCTATAATCCGCTCTTTGAAGCACGCCCCGGAACCCCTCCCGATGTCGCTCAGCGCCGACGACGTGCGCCGTATCGCGCAACTCGCACGCCTGGCCATCTCCGATGGCG
Source organism: Gammaproteobacteria bacterium (assembly GCA_030425615.1). Taxonomy (GTDB): domain Bacteria; phylum Pseudomonadota; class Gammaproteobacteria; order Burkholderiales; family Burkholderiaceae_E; genus JAUIAI01. The sequence goes on along the minus strand of JAUIAI010000120.1, from coordinate 6,177 downwards.
AGGTCGACAGCACCCTCAACGATCTGAACCGGGTCTTCGGGCTCATCGAGCGCATGCGCGAAACCGACACCACCGGGCTCGAGCCCATGACGCATCCGCATGCGCAGGCGCTTCGGCTGCGCCCCGACGAGGTCACCGAGCAGGATCAGCGTGACGCCCTGCAGGCGGTCGCGCCGGAAACGGCCGACGGACTGTATCTGGTGCCAAGGGTCATCGAGTGATGGCGAACGCTGATTGGCATCTGCAGCCGGTCTCGGCCTTGCGCCAGGCGCTCGACGACGGCGAGATCGGGGCCGTCGCGCTTGCCGAGCACTTCCTTGCCCGTATCGCCGCCAGCGAACTGAACGCCTTCATCGACGTGCGGCCCGAGCAGACGCTCGAACAGGCCCGCGCAGCCCAGGCGCGCCTGACTGCCGGCGAGCGCGGGCCGTTGCTGGGCCTGCCCCTGGCGCACAAGGACATCTTCGTGACCCGGGACTGGCGCTCAACGGCGGGGTCCCGCATGCTGGCCGACTACGTCAGTCCCTACGATGCCACCGTGGTCGAGCGTCTCGCCGGGGCCGGCACGGTGTGTCTGGGCAAGCTCAACTGCGACGAGTTCGCCATGGGTTCCGCGAACGAGAACTCCCATTTCGGGGCCGTGCGCAACCCCTGGGATCCCGACAGGATCCCCGGTGGCTCGTCCGGCGGGTCGGCCGCCGCGGTCGCTGCCGGGCTGGCACCGCTGGCCACCGCCACGGATACCGGCGGCTCCGTGCGGCAGCCGGCCGCGATGTGCGGCGTCACCGGCATCAAGCCCACGTACGGGCGCGTGTCGCGTTACGGCATGATCGCATTCGCCTCCAGCCTGGATCAGGCCGGGGTGATCGCGCGCGATGCCCATGGTTGCGCCGATGCACTTTCGGCCATGGCCGCGTTCGACCCTCGCGACGCCACCAGCATCGAGCGTGCGCCCGAAGACTTCGCCCGTGAGTTCGGCCTGTCGGTGCGGGGGTTGCGCATCGGCCTGCCCGCGGAGTTCTTCGGCGAGGGGCTCTCGGCAGGCGTGGAGGCTCCGGTGCGTGCGGCCATCGACGTGTTGCGCGAGGCCGGAGCCGAACTGGTGGAGATCCACCTCCCGGACACGGCACTGGCGATCCCGGCCTACTACGTCATCGCGCCCGCCGAAGCGTCGAGCAACCTCTCGCGGTTCGACGGCGTGCGCTACGGCCACCGAACCGAGACTTTCGAGGACCTCGCCGATTTCTACGCCCGCACCAGGGCGGAGGGTTTCGGCGCCGAGGTTCGCCGGCGCATCATGATCGGCACCTACGTGCTCTCGCACGGTTACTACGATGCCTACTATCTCCAGGCGCAACGGCTGCGGCGCAGGATCGCCGACGGCTTCTCGGCCGCGTTCGAGAAGGTCGACGTGATCGCCGGACCGGTCAGCCCGGTGACGGCGTGGCCGATCGGTGAACTCACGGACGACCCGGTGCGCAACTATCTGGCGGACATCTACACGCTGCCGGCGTCGCTCGCAGGGCTGCCGGGGTTGTCGATGCCGGCCGGTTTCGATGCGGCCGGACTGCCGGTGGGCATCCAGCTCATCGGCCGGCACTTCGACGAGGCGCGGCTGCTGGCCGTGGCCGATCTTTTCCAGGGGGTGACGGACTGGCATCGTCGGACACCCGAGGAGGCTGGCGGAGCATGAACTGCAATCACTTCCTCCGAGCCCGCGGAGTGCGCATGGTCCGTGCCGCGGGCGCGTTCACGTTGTTCGCGGCCGTGGCCGGCTGCGGCATGCTGCCGGGCCGCAGCGCGGGTCCGGGCGCCGCGCCGGTCCAGGCGCCGCCGGCGCAGCGCGCCACGCCGGACGGGCGGCGCCTGTCCGCTCCGCGGGGAAGCGGTCTCAGTCTGGTGGGCCAGTGCAAGCAGCGTGAGCTGGACGGATTCGCCGAGGATGCCACCGTGCAGGTGGCGAACGGCGAGGTCCGCGCGCTCTCCTGGATGATCACGGTCGGCAAACGGGGCACCTGTCGCTTCGAGGCCGGACAGTTCCGGCAGACGCGTACCTCGCCCACGGTCGAGCTCACGGCGCGCGACGGTTCGGGCTGCAAGCTCATGATGTGGGGGGATCCCCGCCGCATCACCCTGGCGCACGCCGGCTGCGCGCGCTTCTGTACGCCGGGCATATACGACCAGGCCTGGCCGGTGATGTTCGACCCGGCGACCGGCCGTTGCGCCGACATCGAGCGTTGACCATGGCCGATTGGGAAGTCGTCATCGGGCTCGAAACGCACGCGCAGCTCGCCACCCGCTCGAAGATGTTCTCGGGAGCGTCCACGGCATTCGGTGCCGAGCCCAACCGGCAGGCCTGCGCGGTGGACGTCGCCCTGCCTGGCGTGCTCCCGGTGGCGAACCGGGAGGCCGTAGCCTGCGCGATCCGCTTCGGGCTGGCCGTCGGCGCCGAGATCGCGCCGCGTTCCGTGTTCGCCCGCAAGAACTATTTCTACCCCGACCTGCCCAAGGGCTACCAGATCAGCCAGTACGAGTTGCCGGTGGTCAGCGGTGGTTCGGTCTCGTTCGTCTTCGGGTCCGGGGGCGATGCCGGGACGCACTCGGTCCGGCTGACCCGCGCCCATCTCGAGGAAGACGCCGGCAAGTCGGTGCACGAGGGCTTCGCCGAGCGCTCCGGAATCGACCTGAACCGCGCGGGAACGCCCCTGCTCGAGATCGTCACCGAGCCGGACATGCGTTCGGCGGCCGAGGCCGTCGCCTATGCGCGGGCCCTGCACGCGCTCGTGGTCTGGCTCGGGATCTGCGACGGCAACATGCAGGAGGGTTCGTTCCGTTGTGACGCGAACGTTTCGGTGCGCCGTCCGGGCGGGCCGCTGGGGACCCGTTGCGAGATCAAGAACCTGAATTCCTTCCGTTTCCTCGAGCGCGCGATCCTGTTCGAGGTCCAGCGTCAGACCGAGATCATCGAGGACGGCGGCCGCATCGTTCAGGAGACGCGCCTGTACGACCCGGATCGCGACGAGACGCGGTCCATGCGCAGCAAGGAAGACGCGCACGACTATCGCTACTTCCCGGACCCGGACCTTCCTGATCTCGTCATCTCGCCGGACTGGATCGAGTCCGAACGTGCGGCAATGCCGGAGTTGCCGTCGGCGATGCGTGAACGGCTCTGCGGCGAGTACGGTCTGACCCCCTATGACGCCGCCACGCTCACGGCGACGCCCGATATCGCGCGCTACTTCGATGCCGCGCTCGCCTGCCTTCCGGAGCGCGCGGCGCGTGCGAAGACGCTCGCCAACTGGGTCATGGCCGATCTGTCCGCGGCCGTCAACCGAAGCGAAGGCTCGTTCACCGATGCCAGTGTGGGCCCGGGGCTGCTGGCGGCCCTGGTGACGCGGGTTGCGGACGACACGCTGTCCGGACGTGCGGCCAGGGACCTGTTCGCCGGCTTCTGGGACGAGAACGCTCCGCACGAGACTTTCGAGACGGCCCTCGCCCGCCTGGACGCGCGCATCGAGGAGCGTGGATTACGGCAGATCAGCGACGACGGCGAGCTGCTCGGTATCGTCGAGTCGGTGATCGCGGCCAATCCGAAGCCGGTGGCCGAGTACCGCGGTGGCAAGGCGAAGGCGCTGAATTCGCTGGTCGGTCAGGTCATGAAGGCCACGGGCGGCAAGGCGAACCCGCAACGCATCAACGCGCTGCTGCGCGAGGTCGCCGAACGCGATTGAGCGCGGGCGGGTTCAGCCCGCCTTGCGCTCCGCTTCGGCGGCAAGCTCCAGCAGCTCGCGCAGCCGTGCGGCATCGCCGTCGAAGCGTGCGCGCACCTGCTCCTGTTCCAGCTGGCGCGACTTCACCAGCGTGTCCTCGGCGAGGATCTCGTTGGCGAGTCGGGCGATGTTCTGGTTCAGCTTCGCCGGCACTTCGGCTTTCGGGTAGCGCCTCGCCGCCGACTGCGCGGCACTCAGTTCCTTGTGCAGCGCCAGCATGCGTTCGAACGTGGCGTCGATCTCGGCCTGGATCTCGGCGAGTCGCTTGTCGCGCAGGGCGTACAGGTCGTCGAGGCTGGGGTACGCGCGCAACAGGGCACGGTCGCGGGCCAGCCGCTGCCGCTCGCGCATCTCCTGCACGCGCTGTGCCGCCGCTTCGGCCGCCCGCTGCTCGCGCTCGGTCCTCGTCAACGGCGCAGGGATGCGGCGTTTGAGCGCGCCGTCCGAGCGCAGTTCGCGCATGTCGCGATCCGCACATTCCGGCATGGGCCGGTCACTCGTGTACCGGCGCCCCTCGGCGTCGATGCAGGTGTAGATCGAGGGCCCGGCCGTGCGCTGGGCGTGGGCCTGCGCCGGGAACATGATTCCCGCCCAAAGAAGCGCTCCCATAAGGGACGCAGCCGCACTGATCACCCGATAAGCCATGATCGGGCATGGTAGACAGCCGTCTAGGCGATACCAAAGCGGTCTCGATAAGCGGTGATGCGGTCGCGATGGACGGTGACCGCATCGTCCTCGGAGGTTTCGACCACCGCGAGCAGGTCGTCCAGGCCCGCGATGGCCACCACCGGGATGCCCCAGGTGGCCGTGATCTCCTGGGCTGCCGAGCGGGGATTCGCGTCGTCGGCGCCGCGCTCCTGGCGGTCGAGTGCGATCAGGACGCCCGATGGCCGCGCCCCGGCCTGCTCGATGAGGGCGACGGACTCCCGCACCGACGTACCGGCGCTGATGACGTCGTCGATGATCAGCACGTCGCCCTGGAGGGGCGCCCCCACGAGCGTGCCGCCTTCGCCGTGGTCCTTGGCTTCCTTGCGGTTGTAGGCGAACGGCATGTCCACGCCGGCCTCGGCGAGGGCGATCGCGGTGGCCGCCGCCAGCGTGATGCCTTTGTAGGCCGGACCGAAGAGCATGTCGGCACGGAGTTCGCCGCGCTCGCGCGCGTCGAGCAGCGTGCGCGCGTAGAACCGACCGAGCCGGGCGAGGAGTGCGCCGCGGCTGAACAGTCCGGCATTGAAGAAGTAGGGCGAGAGACGGCCCGCCTTCGTCCGGAATTCGCCGAAGCGCAGGATTCCGGCGTCCACCGCGAAGCGGATAAACTCCGCACGCAACGCATCGGTCATGGTTCGATCCCCTGGTTCGTCCACGGTGGCCGGTTGGGCATGGGTCTTCTGCGTCGGTGGGGTGGTTCGCGGACGGGTCGCGAAGCACCACACCACGGCCCGCCGCGCGATTGGCTTCCACTGTAACGGGCACCGATGATACGGGTGATCTCTCTTAACCTGAACGGCATCCGTTCGGCGGCGCGCAAGGGTCTCGCGACCTGGCTGGCGGGTGAGGCGGCGGACATCGTCTGCGTGCAGGAGCTCAAGGCCCAGGAAGGCGACATCGTCGACGAACTCCGCGAGATCGACGGTCTCCAGGGGCACTTCTTCTGTGCCGAGCGCAAGGGCTACAGCGGCGTCGGCGTGTATTCGCGCCGCCGGCCGCAGGCGCTGCGGCGTGGCTTCGGCGTTTCGGAGTTCGACGACGAGGGCCGCTACCTCGAGCTCGATTTCGGCCGCTACAGCGTGATCTCGGTCTACGTCCCCTCGGGCACCTCTTCCGAGGAGCGCCTGCAGGCCAAGTTCCGTTTCATGGAAGGCTTCGGCGCTCACCTGCGCGCACTGCGCGACAGCGGCCGGGAGATCATCCTCTGTGGCGACTGGAACATCGCCCACAAGGAGATCGATCTGCGCAACTGGCGCAGCAACCAGAAGAATTCGGGGTTTCTGCCCGAGGAAAGGGCCTGGCTGAGCTGGATCTTCGACGAGCTCGGTTTCGTGGACGTGTTCCGGCGGCTGGATTCCAGGCCCGAACAGTACACCTGGTGGAGTAATCGCGGGCAGGCGTGGGCCAAGAACGTGGGCTGGCGTCTGGACTACCAGATCGCCACGCCCGGGATCGCCGGCAAGGCGCGCAACACACGCATCCATGTCGACGAGCGGTTCTCGGATCACGCCCCGCTGATCATCGACTATGCGGTGCGCCGTTGACCCGCGCGCCATCCGGTCGTGATGGATGACCTGAGGCCATGACGAACCCCGCGGGCGGCACCTCGCTGGCACGCCTGTATCTGAGCCGGCGCATGTTGGTCATGCTGCTGCTCGGCTTCGCCAGTGGCCTGCCCCTGGCGCTTTCGGCCGGTACC
>JAUIAI010000119.1 GCA_030425615.1 Gammaproteobacteria bacterium | reverse complement strand
GCCCTTGCGCTGGATGATCTCGAAGAAGATCGGCCCGATGACGGTCTTGGTGAAGATCTGCAGCAAGAGCCCGCCGCCCGGTGCACCGTCGATCAGGATCCGACTGGCCTTGAGCGATGGAAGGTCCTCGCCGTGGCCGGGCAGTCGCTTGTCGACCATCTCGTAGTAGGTGTCCGGCGTATCCAGGAACTCGGTCCCCGCCCGCCGCAGCGCCGGCACCGTCGAGTAGATGTCGTCCGTGGCAAGCGCGATGTGCTGGATGCCCTCTCCGTGGTACAGGTCCAGGTACTCCTGAATCTGGCCACGCGCTTCGTTGCCTTCTTCGTTGATCGGGATCCGGATCTTGCCGCAGGGGCTGGTCATCGCTTTGGAGCGAACGCCCGTGACCTGCCCTTCGATATCGAAATAGCGGATCTCGCGGAAGTTGAAGACCCGCTCGTAGAACTCCGCCCACTCGGCCATGCGGCCCCGGTGAACGTTGTGCGTCAGGTGATCCACCCGCGTGAGCCCGTGTCCCACCGGCGTGGGCTGGGCCCCTTCGATGGGCTCGAAGTCCACGTCGTAGATCGAGATGTCGCCGATCTCGTTCCGGCCCCGGCCGTCCTTGCCACGCCACCGGTCCACGAGATAGATCAGCGAGTCACCGATGCCCTTGATGGCCGGGATGTTGAGCTCGCCCGGGCGGCTCGCGGTATCGAAGCCCCAGGCGCCGAGTTCGACCGCGCGGCGGTAGGCCGCGGCCGCGTCGTCGACCCGCAGCGCGATGGCACAGATCGAGGGCCCGTGGAGCCGTGCGAAACGCTGAGCGAACGAATCCGGCTCCGCGTTCACGATGAAGTTGATCTCCCCCTGTCTGTACAGCGTCACCTGCTTGTGGCGGTGGCGGGCGATCGCGACGAAACCCATCGACTCGAACAGGCTGCCGAGTGCGGCCGGGTCCGGCGCCGCGTACTCGATGAACTCGAATCCGTCGGTGCCCATCGGGTTGTCCCAGGGTTCGAAGGTCATATGAGGTCTCCGGTTCGACTGTCAAGCCTGTATAATATTGCCGGTTGAAAGCAACGCGATTGCATGTCAACCCCGCAAACAGGCCCTCTCGGAAGCGTGATTGCGCTAACTATCAATTTTTGGCAATAATCTTGCGTGCAGTTGGTCCGGGCCGCGATTTTATCCCATGTGGGTCAATATCGTTGCCCGGCCTGGTGGTGTTGCTGCTGCCAATCCATGAACGCCCAACTCCCGACCTCTCTCGATCGCACCGACCTGCGGATCCTGGCCGTTCTCCAGTCCGACGGTCGCATCAGCAACCAGGATCTCGCCGAGCGCGTCTCGCTCTCGCCGGCCCCCTGCCTGCGGCGCGTCAGGCGTTTGGAGGCCGCAGGGGTCATCCGTGGGTATCACGCGGACATCGCACCCGGCGCCCTGGGGTTGGGTCTGCTCGCGTTCGTCAACGTGAAGCTGTCGAAGGAAGGGGGTGCGCGCTCGCGTGCCCCGGACGCCGAGTTCGCCGATTCCGTGAGCGCCTGGCCGGAGGTCGTCGAATGCCACGCCATGACCGGCGACCTCGATTACCTCCTCAAGGTGCGGGTTCGCGACCTCGAGCACTTCTCGGCCTTCATGATGGACCGTGTGCTGCGCCAGGGCGGGGTGCTCGACGTGCGCTCCAGTTTTGCGCTGCGGTCCGTGAAGATGCCTCCCTTCGACGGCACCGTACCCGAGATCTGAGGCACGGCTTCACGGAGGGGCGTTCCCCGTGGCGGCGTGCGTCGCTCTTTGGTGCCGTTGGCCGTTTGCCCGAGGCAACGCGGTTTGACAGACGAAGAAAACCGGGGCGATAATTCGCGGTTCCCTGGAGGGATGTCCGAGTGGTTAAAGGAGGCAGACTGTAAATCTGTTGGCTTACGCCTACGTTGGTTCGAATCCAACTCCCTCCACCAGGGGCCCCATCGTGCTGCGGGTGTAGCTCAATGGTAGAGCAGAAGCCTTCCAAGCTTACGACGAGGGTTCGATTCCCTTCACCCGCTCCAACGCATCGGGTGTCCGGCAGGTCCGGCCCGCAGGGTGTGGGGGAGCACGAGTAGCAGTAGCCGCCGGCTTCGAGCCGGTTGCGAGCCGCCCATGTGGCTCAGTGGTAGAGCACTCCCTTGGTAAGGGAGAGGTCGCGCGTTCGATCCGCGCCATGGGCACCAGTTGATTTCCCCGGGCGGCACCGGCCGCCGTCCGGCAGGGCGCGGGCAGGCGCTCACCGCCGGCTCGTGAGAGTCGGCCCTTGCAAACATTGACCCAGATCCGGGAGTCCTCTACATCATGGCAAAGGGAAAGTTCGAGCGCACGAAGCCGCACGTGAATGTTGGCACGATTGGTCACGTGGACCATGGCAAGACGACGCTGACGGCGGCGATCACGACGGTGCTGTCGAAGAAGTTTGGTGGAGAGGCCAAGGGCTACGACCAGATTGACGCGGCGCCGGAGGAGAAGGCGCGCGGGATCACGATTTCGACGGCGCACGTGGAGTACGAGACGCAGGCGCGTCACTATGCGCACGTGGACTGCCCGGGTCACGCGGATTATGTGAAGAACATGATCACGGGCGCGGCGCAGATGGACGGCGCGATTCTGGTGGTGAGCGCGGCCGATGGTCCGATGCCGCAGACGCGCGAGCACATTTTGCTGGCGCGCCAGGTGGGTGTTCCGTACATCGTCGTGTTCATGAACAAGTGCGACATGGTGGACGACGAGGAGTTGCTGGAGCTGGTGGAGATGGAGATCCGCGAGTTGCTGAGCAGCTACGATTTTCCGGGCGATGACATTCCGATCATCAAGGGCAGCGCGCTCAAGGCGCTGGAAGGTGATGAGAGCGAGATCGGGGTGAAGGCGATTGATGCGCTGGCCGATGCGCTGGACAGCTACATTCCGACGCCGGAGCGTGCGATTGACGGGGCGTTTTTGATGCCGATCGAGGACGTGTTCTCGATTTCGGGTCGCGGCACGGTGGTGACGGGTCGTATCGAGCGCGGGATCGTGAAGGTGGGCGACGAGATCGAGATCGTGGGCATCAAGGACACGACCAAGACGACCTGCACGGGCGTGGAGATGTTTCGCAAGCTGCTGGACCAGGGTCAGGCGGGCGACAACGTGGGCGTGCTGCTGCGCGGAACGAAGCGCGAGGACGTGGAGCGTGGTCAGGTGCTGTCCAAGCCGGGTTCGATCACGCCGCACACGAAGTTCGAGTGCGAGGTGTACGTGCTGAGCAAGGAGGAGGGCGGTCGTCACACGCCGTTCTTCAACAACTATCGTCCGCAGTTTTACTTTCGCACGACCGACGTGACCGGGGCGGTGACGCTGCCCGAGGGCACGGAGATGGTGATGCCGGGCGATAACGTGAAGATGACGGTGCAGTTGATTGCGCCGATCGCGATGGAGCAGGGTCTTCGGTTCGCGATCCGCGAGGGTGGCCGTACCGTGGGCGCCGGCGTCGTCGCCAAAATCATCGAGTAAAGTGCAGCACGCGGGCGGCATCCGCCGCCCCTCGCCCGGGGCGGCCGCAGCGGCCGGGCCCCGGGCAGAGTCAGGCCGGCCCCGCCGTCTTTAGGGGCGGCCGTTTCGCATACGGGACAGCCCGTCGTTCTTTGGAGCCACCATGAACAACCAGAAGATCCGCATCCGCCTGAAAGCTTTCGATTACCGCCTCATCGACCAGTCCGCGGCGGAGATCGTCGACACGGCCAAGCGCACGGGAGCGGATGTCCGCGGGCCGGTGCCGCTGCCCACCCGACGGGAGCGTTTCGACGTCCTGCGTTCGCCCCACGTGAACAAGAAGTCGCGGGATCAGTTCGAGATCCGCACGCATCAGCGCCTTATGGACATCGTCGACCCGACGGACAAGACCATCGACGCGCTGACCAAGCTCGACCTCCCGGCCGGCGTGGACGTCAAGATCTCGGTTCAGCAGACCGGCGCCTGAGCAGGGTGCCGGCTGGTCCCGGTCAGGATCTTGCGAAGTCACTTGCAAGATATCTTTCCGGGTAGTTATAATCGTCGGTTTTCCGGTGTTCGCGGCTGCCTGCCAAACAGGCAGCGCGCATGCCTCTGTCGGCCCGGCCAATCGCAGCCGGTCGCCGAAAGATAAATCGCTTCATAGCGGAGCAACATCATGAGCCAAGCCAATTCGCCGGCCGGCGGGCCGGACGATGGCAAGTTGGGCCTCATCGGCCGCAAGGTCGGCATGATGCGCATCTTCACGGACGACGGTGAGTCGATCCCCGTGACGGTGCTCGACATGTCGGACAACCGCGTCGCGCAGGTCAAGACCGTCGAGACCGACGGTTACAACGCCGTCCAGGTGGCCTTCGGCAGCCGCCGTCCCAACCGAGTCACCAAGCCCATGGCCGGCCACTATGCAAAGGCCGGCGTCGAAGCGGGCTCCGCCCTGCGCGAATTCCGCGTCGCCGCGGACGCGCTCGCCGAGCTCGCGCCCGGGGCCGAGCTCAAGGTGGAGATGTTCGCCGAGGGGCAGTTCGTCGACATCAGCGGCACGACCCACGGCAAGGGCTTCGCCGGCACCATCAAGCGCCACAATTTCTCCTCGCAGCGTGCTTCGCACGGTAACTCGCGCTCGCACAACGTGCCCGGCTCGATCGGCATGGCGCAGGATCCGGGGCGCATCTTCCCGGGCAAGCGCATGTCGGGTCAGATGGGCAACGTGGCCCGTACGGTCCAGAACCTGCGCGTTGCACGGGTGGACGCCGAGCGGCAGTTGCTGCTGGTCAGGGGGGCCGTGCCCGGTGCGCGCAACGGTCAGGTCATTGTGACGCCGGCGGTCAAGAAGCCGGCGCCCGAAGCCAACTGAGAGGCCTAGATGCAGCTCAAGCTACTCGATGCGACGGGCAACGCCTCGGCCCAGGTCGAAGCGTCCGATTCGGTGTTCGGCCGTGATTTCAACGAGCCGTTGATCCATCAGATCGTCGTCGCCTACCAGGCCAACGCGCGCAGTGCGAACCGAAAGCAGAAGAATCGCGCCGAGGTCAATCATTCAACGCGCAAGCCCTGGCGCCAGAAGGGTACCGGGCGCGCCCGCGCCGGCATGACGTCCAGCCCGCTCTGGCGGGGCGGCGGCCGCGCGTTCCCCAACTTGCCGGACGAGAACTACTCGCAGAAGGTCAACAAGAAGGCCTACCGTGCGGGCGTGTGCTCCATCCTCTCGCAACTCGTGCGCGAGGACCGGCTCATGGTCATCGACGCCCTGGAGGTCGATGCCCCCAAGACCAAGCTGCTCGCGGGCAAGCTCAAGGCGATGGGGCTCGAGGAATCCGTGCTGCTGATCACCGACGAGCTCACCGAGAACCTGCACCTGGCATCGCGCAATCTGCCGTCGGTGCTGGTCATCGAGGCCCGCCAAACCGACCCGGCGGCGTTGGTGCACTTCCAGAAGGTCGTGATGACCCGCGAGGCGCTGGCCAAGGTCCAGGAGATGCTGTCATGAGTTCCGACCGTCTGATGAAGGTGCTGGTGGCGCCCATCGTCTCCGAGAAGTCCACCATGATCGCCGAGAAGCACGAGCAGGTCGCCTTTCGCGTGCTGCGCGATGCCACCAAGGCCGAGATCAAGGCCGCGGTGGAGTTGCTCTTCAATGTGAAGGTCCAGTCCGTGCAGGTGCTCAACCAGAGTGGCAAGACCAAGCGTTTCGGTCGCACCCTGGGCCGGCGCAACAATGTCCGCAAGGCTTACGTCAGCCTGGCCGAAGGGCACGAGATCAACTTCGCGGAGGCCGCGTAATGGCACTGGTCAAGACCAAGCCCACCTCCCCGGGTCGGCGCAGCATGATCAAGGTGGTCGACAAGTCGCTTTACCGCGGCGAGCCGTACGCCCCGCTGCTCGAGCCCAAGAAGCGAAAGGCGGGCCGCAACAACAACGGCCACATCACCACCCGTCACCGCGGCGGCGGCCACAAGAAGCACTACCGCGTGGTCGATTTCCGTCGCAACAAGGACGGCGTGCCGGCGAAGGTCGAGCGGATCGAGTACGACCCCAACCGGAGCGCGCATCTCGCGCTGCTGCTGTACGCGGACGGTGAGCGTCGCTACATCCTGGCCCCGCGCGGCGTCACGCCCGGCACCCAGCTCGCGAGCGGCGTGGACGCTCCGATCCGTGCCGGTAACGCTCTGCCCATCCGCAACATCCCGGTCGGCTCGTCGATCCATGCGATCGAGATGCAGCCCGGCAAGGGTGCCCAGATCGCGCGCTCGGCGGGCGCCTCGGCCCGTCTGCTCGCCCGGGACGGTGTCTACGCCCAGGTTCGACTGCGTTCCGGCGAGATCCGGCGAATCCACATCGAGTGTCGTGCCACCATCGGTGAGGTGGGCAACGAGGAGCACTCGTTGCGTCAGATCGGCAAGGCCGGCGCCAAGCGCTGGCTGGGCATCCGCCCGACCGTCCGCGGCGAGGTCATGAACCCGGTCGATCACCCGCACGGCGGTCGCACCCGCGGCAACCGTCACCCGGTGTCGCCGTGGGGGCAGCCGACGAAGGGCTTCAAGACGCGCAAGAACAAACGGTCGGACAACATGATCGTCTCGCGTCGCAACCGCAAAAAATAACGGGTAAGCATGGCACGTTCAGTCAAAAAGGCGCCTTTCCTCGCCGCCCACCTGATGAAGAAGGTCGACGCCGCCGTGGCCAGCAACGACAAGCGCCCGATCAAGACCTGGTCGCGCCGCTCCACCGTTTTGCCCGAGTTCGTCGGTCTGACGATCGCGGTGCACAACGGCCGTCAGCACGTGCCCGTGTACATCAACGAGAACATGGTCGGCCACAAGCTGGGCGAGTTCGCGCTGACCCGTACGTTCAAGGGCCACGTTGCCGACAAGAAAGGCCGGCGCTGAGGAATCGAAGATGGAAACCAAGGCAATTCTCAAGGGTGTGCGGATCTCGGCCCAGAAGGGCCGGCTCGCCGCGGACCTGATTCGCGGCATGCCGGTCGAGCGGGCGCTGAACCTGCTCACGTTCTCGCCGAAGAAGTCTTCCGCACTGATGAAGAAGGTGCTCGAGTCGGCGATCGCCAACGCCGAGCACAACGACGGTGCGGACATCGACGAGCTGAAGGTCAAGACCGTGCACGTCGAGAAGGGGCCGTCTCTGCGTCGGTTCCGCGCACGCGCCAAGGGGCGTGGAGCGCGGATCGAGAAGCAGACCTGCCATATCTACCTGACCGTCGGGGACTGAGGCCGAGACCATGGGACAGAAGATTCATCCAATCGGGTTCAGGCTGCCCGTCACCAAGGCTTGGAATTCGCGCTGGTACGCGGACGGTCGCGAG
>JAUIAI010000118.1 GCA_030425615.1 Gammaproteobacteria bacterium | reverse complement strand
GCCCGGTCCGTGGCCACGTGGCACCGTTCATGCAGGCGCGCGGCGACCCGGCGGCGGATCTGCTGGCAGCGGCTGGGAGCGGCGCCGGGCGCGGCGCGGACGCACTCATTGCCGCCGGTCGGCCCGCGGCACCGGAGTCCGGCGCGGTCGGAACAGGGGGGGCGCCGGCCACGGCGCCGGCCGTACCCGTGGGCGGCGGTGTCGCCGGCTCGCTCGCGTTCGCCGTCGTCTTTGCGCTGCTGGGCGGCCTGATCCTGAACCTGATGCCCTGCGTCTTTCCCGTGATAGGTCTGAAGATCCTCGGCTTCGCGGGTCACGGCGGCGTGGACGCGGACGGTCGGCTGACGCCGGCCCAGCGATCGGCCGTGAGATCCGGCGCGGCATGGTTCGCTGCCGGTGTGGTCGTGTCGTTCTGGGCGCTCGCCGGGCTCCTGCTGGGGTTGCGGGCTTTCGGCGAGAGCGTCGGCTGGGGGTTCCAGTTACAATCCCCGGCGTTCGTCGCCGCCATGGCGTTGCTGTTCCTGGTGGTCGGGTTGAACTTCTCTGGTCTGTTCGAGTTCGGCGCCCGGGCGAGCCGGCTCGGCGGGGTCTCGGCGGGTGGCGCGCATCCGCGGCTCGGAGCCTTCGGGACCGGTGCACTCGCCGTCCTGGTTGCCACACCGTGCACGGCGCCGTTCATGGGCTCGGCCATCGGCTTCACGCTGGCTCAACCGCCCGCCAGCACGATCGCCGTTTTCACGGCGCTCGGAATCGGCATGGCGCTGCCCTATATCCTGCTCGGCGTGTTTCCCGCCTGGCTGGGCACGCTTCCCAGGCCGGGCCGCTGGATGGAGACGCTCAAGCAGTTCCTGGCCTTCCCGATGTACGCCGCGGCCGCCTGGCTGGCGTGGGTTCTCGCCCAGCAGCGTGGTGGTGACGCCGTCTTCGCATTGTTGCTCGGCGCGGTCGCGCTCGCGTGCGGGCTCTGGCTCTGGGGCCGGCAGGTTCAGGGCAGCCGTGTTGCGGGCCGGTTTGCCTACGGTCTCGTGGCCGTGGGCTTCATGGTCGGCGGGCTGGTCGTCGCGTGGCCGGGCGATGCGCGGGCACCGGCAGCCGGTATGGCGCGCGCGGCCGAGGGCTGGCAGCCCTGGTCGAGCGCTGCCGTCGCCGCGGCCAGGGCCGAGGGCCGTCCCGTCTTCGTCGATTTCACGGCCGCCTGGTGCGTCAGTTGCCAGGTGAACAAGAAGGTGGTGCTCGAGAGCGACCGGGTCGTCGCCGCGTTCGATGCGCTCGGCGTCGTCAGAATGCGTGCGGACTGGACGGATCGCGATCCGCTCATCACGGCCGAACTCGCACGACATGGCCGCAACAGCGTGCCGGTCTATTTGTATTTCCCGCCCGATTCGTCAGCGCCGCGCATGCTCCCCGAACTCCTCACCGTGGGCACGGTGCTCGGGGTTCTCGGCACGCACTGAGGTCAACGCATGGCCATGGCGGGCGGGTTGTCGAGGGTCGGTCCCTGTTTGGGGCGGGCGACGACCAGCGTCCAGTAGGAGCCGTACGGGTCGGCCGGATTGCCGGAGTCGACGCGTGCCAGCCCGAACTCCGTGAAGCGTTCGTCGATCATGACCTCGCAGTGGCCGGTGGACAGCAACCAGCCACGAACCGCCTCGTCGATGTCGGCGTGGCCGGCGGCCAGGTTCTCGCCGACGACGCGCCATCGGTAGCCGACGCGCGTCACCCGCGAACCCACGGTACGTCCCTGTCCGTCGACATGATCGAAGTACGCGTCCCGGGCCATCGACTCCGCGTGCCGCCGTGCGGCCTCGGCGAGATGGTCGTTCCAGGTCAGGGACGGGCGCACGGGAACCGGCGGCGCTTCGCCCGCACCGTGTGAGACCGCAAGCATGCCTCGCTCGCCGCAGGCGTCGAGGCGGGCGCGGATGTTGTTGATGAGCGCTGCGGCGCGGGCGCGCACGGCCTGTGATTCGTCGGCGCTGATCGCGCCACGGACCGCCGCCGGGTCGCCCGCCCACGCGTCCCCGGAGTACGCGAACGGAGCCAGGCCGATGGCCACTGCGAGGGCGGCCAGGGCACGTGTGATCGTTGGGATCGGTCTGCGGACAGTCATGCGGCAAGCTCCAGTTCATCCCGGGCTGACTGTCGTGTCTTTCTTGTTTATGGACGCATTAGACGCGCGTCGCGGCCCTTCGTCGGAGGTATCGGGGACGAACGGTCTCCGACGGCCGACGAAGGCCGGAGGTCTTCGAAGCGGAGCTCAGTCGCGCGGGCCGAGCTCAGTCGCGCAGGCCGAGCTCAGTCGCGCAGGCCGAGCTCAGTCGCGCAGGCCGAGCACGTCCTGCATGTCGAAAAGACCGTTTCCGCGGTCCGCGAGAAAGCGGCAGGCGCGCAGGCTGCCCTGTGCATAGGTCATGCGGCTGGAGGCTTTGTGGGTGATCTCGAGTCTCTCGCCCTGACCGGCGAACAGTGCCGTGTGGTCCCCGACGATGTCCCCGGCGCGGACCGTGGCGAAGCCGATGGTCTTGTCGTCGCGCACGCCCGTGTGCCCCTCGCGGCCGAAGACGGCCACCTCACGCAGGTTCCGGCCCAGTTCGCCCGCGATGATCTCGCCCATGCGGAGCGCCGTACCGGAGGGTGCGTCCACCTTGAGCCTGTGGTGCGCCTCGACGATTTCGATGTCCGTGTTGTCGCCGAGTGCCCGCGCGGCGACGGACAGCAGCCTGAACAGCACGTTGACGCCGACGCTCATGTTCGGCGCGAACACGATCGGGATCCGCTCTGAGGCGGCACGGATCCGGGCCAGACCGTCTTCGTCGAAGCCGGTGGTTCCGATCACCATGCCGACCCCGGCGTCCACGCAGGCCTGCACGTGGAGCAGCGTGCCCTCCGGACGGGTGAAGTCGATGAGGAAATCCGCGCCGGGCAGGGCCGCGGCCGGATCCGCGCCGATGGTCACTCCGGTTTCCAGCCCCAGTGTCAGGCCGGCATCGGAGCCGATGCCGGCACTGCCGGATTGGTCGAGGGCGGCGACGAGCGAGCAGTCGTCGGCCGCGTGCACGGCTTCGATCAGGGTCTTGCCCATACGCCCGGAGGCGCCTGCGATTGCGATCTTGATCATTGGACGACACTAGTGTGGTGAATCTGAAGTTCGCGGCATTTTGTTCGAGTCCTCGCGTGGATGGATGTGTGCCGGGACAGGCGTGCCCATATCGGGATATGGGTGCGTCTGGCCCGGTGCGCAGACGCCGCGCGAGGGCCGAACCCAAGCATGCCCGGGAGTCGTCAACGGCCTCACGACGCCGTACTGGCGGGATGACCCGCGAGGCGGACTCAAGGCCCTGTATCGGGGATACAGGGCCTTGAGCCCAACGAAGCGGATCGCGCGCCAGCACGGCGCCCTGCGGGTTCGTGCACCAAGGCGCTCTGGCCGCGTTGCCGAACCCAGCCGATACCCCCGGTATCGGCTGGAACCGGCGCCTTGCCAGAACGCCTTGGTGCACGAATCGTGAGGTCGTTGACGACTCCCGGGCATGCTACGGGCTGGCCCGAAAGCGGGCGATCGCGGCGTTGCCCGAACGGGTCCATATCCCCGATATGGACCCGACCGCGCGCCTTGCGCTCGCCCGCTTTCGAGCCAGCAAAATGCCGCGAACTTCAGATTCACCACACTAATGCCTTGCGAAGTAGCTGACCATCCGCTCGATCGTGTCTTCGGACAGGTTCTCGCGGTTCTTCAGATCGCGGGCGCGGGCCACGCCGATGTCGGTACCTCCACGGCCGAACTCCCGCCTCAACCTGAGCCCCCTGGCCGCATTGTTGGCGACCGCCTGGGGCGGGCGTGTGTCGGAACGACTCATGACCCTCTGCCCTGCTCACGCACGACCGGCCACGCCTTCGCGGCAACACCGCCGACGCGCCGGACGGACTCCCTCCCGATCATCCGAACTTCTTGTTCTCACCGACGTCGGGCGTTTCGCGGGTGACGTTGGCCTTTACGAATTCGAGCATCTGCACGACCTTGTTGGTCTTGGACTGCCAGTGTTCGCCCATGTCGATTTCGATCTGCAGCAGGGCCACGTCGGGGTCTTCCTTGCCCTGTTCGAACCACGCGCCCACGAACGGATTCCAGAACCTCTCGATCAGGCCCTTGTCCTGCGTCAGCCGCGCGCGGCCCGAGAGCGAGACGTGCACGTCTTCGTCGTGGTCGGAGAATGTGACGCAGACCTGGTTCTCCGCGGCCACCTCCTGGCTCTTGTGCGCGCTCAGCGGTGTGAAGAACCACAGCGTGCCGTCGTACTCGTCCTGCACGAGGGTCATCGGCCGGGCGCGAAGATGCGCGCCGTCTTCGGTGACGAGCATGCCGACCTTGATCCCCTTGCTGAGCTTCCAGATCTTCTCTTTGTGTTCCTTGCTGGACATTAGGGTTCCTCCGCTATCTGAGTGGGGGGCCGGCCGTTCGACCCAGGCCCGCGGGGTGCCGGGCAAGGGTGCCCGGGCGCCGGCCGGGGCGCAGCGGCCGGTTTCGCTAAACTAGACCCCGAAAAAAGGGGTATCCGGGCCAGGCAACCAGGCCGATCGGCCAGAGAACCCCGCCGCCGTGGGCGCGTCGGCCGCAAGCGCCATGCCCGCGGTTTCCCCGGAGCTCACCGAAGCATGAAGTTCAGGCAGGCCCTGGTGGCCGATATCGCCCCCGGTCTGGCGTTGTTGCGTCGCGACCAGGGGTTGCAGGCGCCCGAGACCGTCTGGGCCGACCTGCCGGTCATGCTGGAGCGGGCGCTGCGCGAGGAGCGGCTCGCCTGTTTCCAGGTCTTCGAAGCCACCGGCGGCACCACGCCGGAGATCGCCGCGCTGAGAATCGCGGCGTTCGTGAATCCGCACTTTGCCGATGCCTTCTTCGAGGCCCCGCACCCGGACCTCGCCGCACGGGTCTGGTCGCTCGAACGTGAGGGCCGTTCGGTCATGCTCGATCGCGCCGGCATCGCCCTGGCCAACGCAAGGGGCGACCTGCGGCTCGCCGTGCTGCACTGGTGCGTTCGGCATCCGAATCCGCTGCATCCCGAGACAGCGCGGATCCTGAGCATGGTGCCGGCCGCCTGGGCGGCGTCGATCGGTGGATTCCGGTTCACCGACCTCGTCTGCTACGAGGTCTACGGCAAGGTGCCGGCGACGGTGATGCGTACCTTCGGATACCGCTGCCACAACGATTCCCCGGCCTGGCGGGCGCGCGAGTCCGCCGCACCGGAGGACAAGACGCCGTTCGCCTTCTACTGGCGGGCGAGCGATCCCCCGCAGGGGCTCAGCGGCATCTTCGGCTCCACCTTCGCGAACGCGCCGAGGCCGCGGTTCCGGTTCTCCCGGGCACAGCAGCGGCTGCTGTCCTTCGCGCTGGAAGGGCGCTCCGATCGAGAACTCGCCGCCGCTCTGTCGATCAGCTACGACACGGTGCGGCAGACCTGGAGCGGCATCTTCCAGAGGATCGACGAGGCCGATGCGTCGTTGCTGGCGGAGCGGCAGGACAGCGAGGGCAAGCGAGGCGCCGAGAAGCGCCGGCTGGTGCTGGAGTACGTGCGCCAGCACATGGAGGAGGTCCGCCCCTACGACCCCCGCGGCGAGTGCTGAGCGCCCCGTGGCCGGGCGTGCCACGAGCCCCTGTGCCATGATTCCGGCCTGCGCGCCCCGGGACGCGTGCCCGGCCGGGGCGCGCCCCGGGCAGACCGCGGTCCGGTGCACCATGCCGGCAACTCATTCCGTAAACTGATCGTCGGGCCGGTCGCCGGCGTTCGATCCGCCATTTCCAGGGGGAACCTGTCATGCACAAGGTCGTCACCGACATCCGCCGCGCCGACTCCGACGCGGTCGCCGGGCTCGCCAGGCTCGGCGTGGCCACGATCCACGAGGCGCAGGGCCGGACGGGCCTGCTCGCGCCGTCCATGCGTCCGATCTACCCGGGCGCGCACATCGGGGGCACAGCGGTCACGGTCAGCGCCGCCCCTTGTGACAACTGGATGATCCATGTCGCCGTCGAGCAGTGCCAGGCCGGCGACGTGCTGGTGGTGGCGCCCACCTCGGCCAGCGACGCCGGCTATTTCGGCGAGTTGCTGGCCAGTTCGCTGGCTGCCCGGGGCGTGCTCGGGCTGGTCATCGACGCGGGTGTGCGCGACGTGCGCGACCTCACCGAGATGAAGTTTCCGGTCTGGTCGGCCGCCGTGTCGGCCCAGGGCACGGTCAAGGAGACCCTCGGCAGCGTCAACGTTCCCGTGGTCTGCGCCGGTCAGATCGTGCATCCCGGCGACGTGGTGGTCGCCGACGACGACGGTATCGTGATCGTGCCGATGGCACGGGCCGCCGAGGTGCTGCAGGCATCGGTGGCGCGAGAAGAGAAGGAGGCCGCTTCGCGCAAGCGGCTCAAGGCGGGCGAGCTCGGCCTGGACATGTACGGAATGCGCGCGAAACTCGCCGAGCGCGGGCTGGTGTACGTGCGCCAGGCCGACGAGCCCGGCGTCTGACGGTCCGTGGACATGGCTCGGCGCCCGACTCACTGGGCCGCCTGCGTACGCCGGCGGCATCGGAGACTGGCATGAAGCGAATCACCCTGATCGGGTTCGGTGAAGTGGGTCAGACGCTGGCCGACGATCTGCTCGCTCGCGGCGGCGTCCGGATCACGGCCTGGGACGTTCTGTTCGACGACCGCGAGACGGTCCCGGCGTGCGCCGCCCGTGAGCGCCCGGCGGTACACGTGGCCGGGAACGCGGCCGATGCCGTACGGGGTGCCGACCTGGTCGTCTGCGCGGTCACGGCCGCGTCCGACCTCGATGCCGCGGGCGCGGTGGCCGCGGGCATCGGGGCGGGTGTGCCCTATCTGGATCTGAACTCGGCCTCGCCGGGCACCAAACAGACCGCCGCGGGGATCATCGACGCCGCCGGCGGAAGCTATCTCGAAGCGGCGGTCATGGCCCCCATCGGGCCGAAGCGGATAGCCAGTCCCATCCTGCTCGGGGGGGCGCGTGCGGCGGAGCTCGCGCCGGGTCTGGTACAGCTGGGCTTCACCGGGGTTCGGGCCTACGCCGACACGGTCGGGCCCGCCTCGGCGACCAAGATGTGCCGCAGCGTCATGATCAAGGGCATCGAGGCGCTGCTCGCCGAGTCGATGCTCGCCGCCCGGCACTACGGGGTCGAGGACGACGTGCTGGACTCCTTGTCGGATCTGCTGCCGGTCGGCGACTGGCATGCCCTGGCGCGCTACATGATCTCCCGCTCGATCGAACATGGCGTGCGCCGGGCCGAGGAGATGCGCGAGGTCGCCCGCACCGTGCAGGAGGC
>JAUIAI010000117.1 GCA_030425615.1 Gammaproteobacteria bacterium | reverse complement strand
CAGACTGGCGCCATTGGACCTTTGGTTAGATCCGGCTTTCATCGTAAGAGCGGTGCCGCCAAGAAAATCGGTCCCAGCGTCTCCTGGATGTTTCACGTGAAACATCTCAGGTGAATGAGGGAGTCGGTCTTCACGCTTCGGAGTACGCCCAGAGAGTCCTCTCTCCATCCTTGCAGAAATGAGAAAGCTTCGTTGGCTGATCCGTTGCCGCGTCTCTCTCGATCGTCCTCCTAGGAGCCAGCAGGCCAGAGTTTGCGAGGGCTCTTCTTCTCACGTCAGCGCAGGCGTTCCTATACGAAGCTGCGGTACGGCCCGGAAGCTTTTTTCTGGCAGCTCCTTTAAGCTTGTTAGTGTTTCACGTGGAATATCACTATCAAGAGATGCCTCAGGGAGCGGACCGGCATTTGGGGGTGAGACGCAAGCGTGAATCTGCGTCCGGTAGTCCCAGACTAAGTCCGAGCGCGTAAAGTGGGGACTTGTCACACCCTGCGGTTGGCGTTTGTCGATTCGAGCATGACATCTTGCACAAAATGTGTAGCAGGATGGTCAATGCTCGATCCAGGTAGAGAGGGTGTTCTCGAACCCATGCAGTTTCAATGGGCGCATTTGCGGGGACGTCGAACCGCCATGCAGGTTTGTGCGTCGCGTTGGTCTTGGAGACGAAACCAGCACGCCCACGAATGTTTCACGTGAAACATCTTGTGGGCAAAGATCCAGATCAAGTGACTTCGGTTTGGCTGATGACGCCTTCCAATCGGAAGTGATGAGTTTCAAAGCAATATGTCCGCCTGGAAACTAGGCGCCGCTTCTGTGCACGTGTTGCCACTCCATGGACTCGCAAGACCCATGTACCTCGATCAAACCAATGTTCCACGTGAAACATCATCATTGCATTGCTGCTGAGGTGCTTTGGTACATACGTACGAAGTCCCTTCACCCCGTGCTTGAGCGACGGGGTGTTCCTTCGTCACCTGGTGAAGAGCGTTGGTCGGGAGCGAATCTTCGACCTGCAATATGGCCCCATTGCCGGTCTCCACGATCTCGTGGCATTGAACCTGTCATGTGCCGCGTGAACCTTAGAGGCTCCATGCTGTTCCCGACTCTTCGCGATCAACCTTGAGCAGATGTTTCACGTGAAACATCAAGTCGTCGCATAGGATCCCCTACGCTTGGAAATTCGTAGGGTACTCATGGGTGAAACACGCAGACGCTGATCGGTCCACGGAAGATCGATATGCCCCTTAGAACGGCAGAAGGGCCAAGCATAAGCATCCAATCATTCAAGATTGCCCGCAATGCAGGGCTCGACCCCCAGGCATGTTTCACGTGAAACATCGATTTGCCGCAGCTTGCCCGGAACGCCGTTTTAACCCAAAGATTCGATCCACGTTATCGCCAGGGTGTCGCAACGAACCGGAATCCCAGGACTCAACCCTTTGAGCATGTTCCACGTGAAACATGAAATCAGGACAGACTACCCGGCGTTGGCTAACCGCCCGTAGCATGCTCCACCGCCCGTAGCATGTTCCACCTGAAACACGCGCTGGCTGCAGATTGCATGAGACGCCCACAAGGCTTATTCGACATGAAACTATGGATCGTCGCCGGTCTACGTGAAACATGCCTGGGCCCACCAGCGATGTTCCACGTGAAACATTGCTGACGTCACTCCAGGGGTTGCGGATTACTCGGCCGGTACTGGCCAAGCACCATCCAAGGGGTGCAACCCTTCAAGGAAGAAAAGGAAACTCTGGAAGCCTGACTGGCGGTAAAGAACGAGGCCAGCAAGCTCTAATGACGAAAGCGGGCCACGCCTGCGTACCGCAGTCGTCGGTGAGCGGCCAACCCGAAACGAAACGGATCTCGGCAACCACCGCATCTGGATCAACGGCCAACGAATCATGGGTAAGGGATGATCGAAAGAACGTGGATCGTCCCGGATTGGGGGGCGAGAGTGCGCATCCAGTCACACTGAGCAGGCCGTTCACGACCGTCTTGCAGACTATTGCCGTATAATTTTGCCCTCCCGAGAGTTGGCGCTGTAACGGCAGATCCGCCGTCAAGGGCCCGAATCCGCTTCACTTCAGGCGTCCCGGCTCGCGGGCGCGCCTACCGGGCTGCCAAATTCCCACCGACGGCCCTTGCACTCTGAGCCAGCTGCTGACGTCTTCATACCAGGGTAACGCTCACTCCCTCGTCAGGGCGAATCCAGCGCCCGGTGAGCAGTGTTCCACGTGAAACATGGCGTCCACGAACATGCAATTTCCTGAGCAATTCGAAGTCATCGTCGTAGGGGGTGGCCACGCGGGAACGGAAGCCGCGCTTGCCGCTGCTCGAATGGGGGCGCGGACGCTGCTTCTGACGCACAGCCTGGAGACCCTCGGCCAGATGTCCTGCAATCCTTCGATCGGAGGGATTGGGAAGGGGCATCTTGTAAAGGAAATCGACGCCCTCGGCGGGGCGATGGCCTCTGCGACCGACGAAGCCGGGATCCAGTTCCGAACTCTGAACCGAAGCAAGGGACCCGCCGTTCGCGCCACCCGCGCACAGGCAGACCGGGTGCTCTATCGGCAGGCTATTCGGCGTCGCCTGGAGAATCAGGAAAACCTCTGGCTTTTCCAGCAGGCGGTCGACGATCTCATGATCGAGTCGACCGGTCAGGGTACTCGGGTCAGCGGGGTTGTCACCCAGATGGGGCTTCGATTCGAAGCCCGATGTGTCGTCCTGACCGCCGGGACCTTCCTAAACGGGAAGATCCACGTTGGACTGGAAAACTACTCAGGTGGCCGCGCGGGTGATCCCCCGGCGGTCACGCTAGCCGAGAAACTGCGCGAGCTTGCCCTGCCGCAAGGACGTCTCAAGACAGGTACGCCTCCTCGTCTGGATGGTCGGACCATTGATTTCTCGCAGTGCGAAATTCAGCCGGGTGACAGCAATCCTGTCCCGGTGTTCTCCTTTCTGGGTTCGCCGGACAGTCATCCCCGGCAGTTGCCCTGCTGGATCACACACACCCAGGCGCTGACGCATGAACTGATTCGGGAAGGTCTTTCGCGTTCTCCGCTCTATACCGGAGTCATCGAGGGCGTCGGACCACGATACTGCCCGTCGATCGAGGACAAGATCCACCGATTCGCCGACAAGTCATCGCATCAGATCTTCCTGGAGCCAGAGGGCCTCTCCACGCACGAGATCTACCCGAACGGCATCTCGACGAGTCTGCCATTCGATGTGCAGTTGAACCTCGTACGCTCGATTCCCGGTCTCGAGCGCGCGCACATCCTGCGGCCCGGGTATGCGATCGAGTACGACTACTTCGACCCCAGAGCGCTTCGCGCCAGCCTGGAAACCCAGGCGATCGCCGGTCTGTTCTTCGCCGGCCAGATCAACGGCACGACCGGCTACGAAGAAGCGGCTGCCCAGGGTCTTCTGGCCGGCGTGAACGCCGTACAGGTCCTGCGCGAACAGCCTGCCCTCACACTCGGACGGGACCAGGCCTACCTCGGCGTGCTGGTGGACGATTTGATCACGCGCGGGGTACTCGAGCCCTATCGGATGTTCACCAGCCGCGCCGAATATCGCCTGAGTCTTCGAGAGGACAACGCGGATGCCCGTTTGACCGAAATCGGACGCAGGCTGGGCCTGGTGGACGATGCGCGATGGGATTTTTACTGTCGCAAGCAGGATGCAATCGCAACCGAGCAGGAGCGTCTTCGGGGTACCTGGGTCAACCCCCGCATCCCGGTTCGCGAACAAGTGGAAGCCGTCGTCGGCCAGCCCATAGAACGTGAGTACTCACTCTGGTCGCTGCTCTCGCGGCCGGGCGTGCGGTACGAGGCACTGGTCGACGCGGCAGGCGCCGCCCCGCATTCGGGGGGCGCGGAGCCGAAAGACGCGGAAACGCTCCCGGAAAGCGCCGCGTCAGTCCCGACAAGCGCCATCACTGCGCCGTCGGTCCCGACAAGCGCCGCCACCGCGCCGGATGACACGACCGCCCGTAGCCGTTCGGCCTCGTTGAAAGAACAGGTCGTCGAGCAGCTGGAAATCACCGCCAAGTACGCGGGCTACATCGACCGACAGGCCCAGGAGGTTGCCAGGCAAGCCCGTCTGGAGCATCTTCGGATCCCCCGGGATTTCGATTACACAGAGGTTTCGGGCCTGTCGTTCGAAGTTCGCCAGCGGCTTGCCGAGTGGCAACCGGAGACGGTGGGCCAGGCCTCACGACTCCCGGGGGTGACCCCCGCGGCGATCTCGCTTCTCCTCATCATGCTCAAGAAGCGGCAGGGTCCGGCGAAGGCGGCGGCCTGATGCCCGCGGGCGCATCCGGTGACGCATCTTGGGTGGCAACCGCAAGGACGCGACTCGCAGAGGGTGCGCAGGCGCTCGGCATCGATGCGAACGAATCCACCCTCGATCGCCTGATCGCCTACGTTGCGAACCTCGAACGCTGGGGGAGGGTTTTCAACCTGACCGCCGTTCGCGATCCGCTGGCCATGGTCAGCGCCCATGTCCTCGATTGCCTTGCCGCGCTCGAGACGGTGCGGCACAACCTGTCGGCGCCCCCCCGGGCGATCATCGATGTCGGAAGCGGTGCCGGACTCCCGGGGATCGTTCTGGCGATCGCCCGACCGGAATGGCCCGTTCATCTGGTCGAGCCGGTCGGCAAGAAGGCGGCGTTTCTGCGTCAGTGTGTGGGCGAATTCGCGTTGCATCGGGCCACCGTGCACGCCTGCCGGATCGAGGACGTCAGTCCCGAACTCACCGGCGTGGCCGACGTCGTGATCTGCCGCGCCTTCGCGACCCTGGACACGTTCGTGACTGGCGCCCGCCATCTGGCCGACTCGAAAACGGTCTTCGTGGCCATGAAAGGTGCCCGTGCCCGGGAGGAGGCGGCCGCGTTCGAGCCGCAGAGATCCGGGCCGTCATCGGCAGTAATACGCGTCGATGAGACCATCACGCTGCACGTCCCGTTCCTCGAATCCACCCGCGCGCTCGTCGTTCTGCGAATGCATGATGCGAGGCCGCCCCGCGCGTAACGGCCAGGTAGATCACACTGATAATGCGGCCTGAGCCGTGCCAAGAACCAGACCGGGCCGCGGGCCCGGAGCAGGACTGAAGGAAGCAGGAGGACTCGATTGAGCCGGATCTTCGTCATCGCCAATCAGAAGGGCGGCGTCGGAAAGACGACGACCACCGTCAATCTGGCGGCGGCGCTGGCCATGCACGGCAAGCGGACCCTGCTGGTCGATCTCGACCCGCAGGGCAACGCGACCATGGGCAGCGGCATCAACAAGCGAACGCTCGAAGGATCCGTGTACCAGGTCCTGATCGGCGCAGCGGCGGCGGCCAACGTCTCCCGGCACAGCGATGCGGGCTACGACGTGTTACCCGCGAACCGGGAACTCGCGGGTGCCGAGGTGGAACTGGTCGGGCTAGAGAATCGCGAAACGCGTCTCAAGCAGGCGCTCGAAGCGACCGGTGACGCCTATGACTTCATTCTCATCGACTGTCCGCCCTCTCTGTCGATGCTGACCCTGAACGGGTTCTGTGCGGCGCACGGGGTCATCATCCCCATGCAGTGCGAGTATTACGCACTCGAAGGTCTGGCGGATCTCGTGAATACGATCAAGCGCGTCCACGCCAACTTCAATACGAACCTGCGCGTGATCGGATTGCTGCGGGTGATGTTCGATGCGCGCGTCACCCTGGCAAACCAGGTGTCCGCGCAGCTCGAACAGCACTTCGGCGACAAGGTCTTCCGAACCGTGATCCCGCGCAACGTCAGGCTCGCCGAAGCCCCCAGCTACGGCAAGCCGGGGGTGGTCTTCGACCCCTCGTCCAAAGGATCCCGCGCATACCTGGCGTTCGGCGCCGAACTCATCGAACGTGTGGAGACCCTGATCCGATGAAAAAGCACAAAGGACTCGGCCAGGGGCTGGACGCCCTTCTGGGAGAACCCGCTGCCGAAACCCGGCCCGAGCGCGCGCCAGCGCCGGCCGCCGGCGATCCGCCTGCGGGTGCCGTCGTCGAGCTCGCGCTCGAGGTCGTTCGACAGGGCAGGTACCAGCCGAGAGTGGTCTTCGACGACGACGCGCTGGACACCCTGACCGAATCGGTACGACAGCACGGGATCATGCAGCCGATCCTCGTTCGTGCACTGGCCGATCCGGTCGACGGCGACACGGCGCGCTACGAGATCGTCGCGGGAGAACGTCGTTACCGGGCGGCCGAGCGGGCGGGACTGCCCACCGTCCCGGCGATCGTCGTCGAATACGACGATCGCCAGACGCTGTCGATGGCGCTCATCGAGAACATTCAGCGCGAAGATCTGAATCCGATCGAAGAGGCACTCGCGATCCGGCGTCTGATAGAAGAGTTCGAATACACCCACGAGTCCGCCGCGCAGGCCATCGGCCGCTCGCGCAGCGCCACCACGAACTTGCTGCGGCTGCTCAACCTGCCCGAGGCGGTGCAACGATTACTGGCCAGCGGGCAGCTCGACATGGGGCACGGCCGCGCGCTGCTCGCTCTCGATCCGGCTGACCAGGCGTTGCTCGCCAGGCAGATCGTGGAGGAGCGACTGTCCGTGCGCGAGACCGAGGGGCGGGTCACCGAGTGGCTGTCCCGGCGCGGCGTACCCGGCGGGGCGGGGGCCGACGACGGCCGGACGCGCCTGCGCGCGCGGGCGGCTGCCGATCCGGACGTCGTGCGGCTGCAGGACCGTCTGGCGGACGTGCTCGCGGCGCCCGTGACCCTGCGGACCAACGCAAGCGGCGGCGGCCGGCTGTCCATCCGGTTCAGCAACGCGGAACAGTTCGAGGGGCTGATCGAGCGTCTGGGTCTGAAGCCCTACCTGGACGCCGACTGAACGGGCCGCGGCAAGTGCGCACGCACTCGCGAATCGTGATCTGAATCACGCACCGGCTTTGACGCACTGCGTCAATCCTGGCTATACTCGATGGTCTTTGTCTGCATCCGCCCGACGAACGGTGCAACCCGATGCTCGTCGCCGTAGCCCTGCAAGTCGTCTCGGTTCTGGCGCTCTCGACGATCACCTGGTTGGTGTTCGGCTCGATGGCCGCCGCTTCCCTGCTCGCAGGTGGCATGGCGGCCACGGTGCCCAACGCGTTGTTCGCCTTGAGGCTCTCTCTCAACAAGGGACGCGCCCCGGAAAGCTACCCGGTCGTGTTCTTCCTGGGGGAGTTCGCCAAGATCGGCCTCACCGTGGCGCTGCTTGCGCTCATGGTGCGCTGGGCCGATCTCTGGCACTGGCCGGCGCTGATCCTGGGGCTCGTGGTCGCCCTGAAGGCGCCGCTGTTCGCCATGTGGATGCTGGGCGACAAGACACC
>JAUIAI010000116.1 GCA_030425615.1 Gammaproteobacteria bacterium | reverse complement strand
GGGCACCACGGGCCACACCTGGGACGGCGATCTGGCCGAGCTGAACAACCCGCTGCCGCGGTGGTGGCTGTACCTGTTCTACATCACCTGCGTGTTCGCGCTCATCTACCTGTGGCTGTATCCGGGCCTGGGTTCGTTCAGTGGTCAGCTCAACTGGTCGCAGACCAGCCAGTACGAGCGCGAGATGCAGGCTGCGCGCGAGAAGTACGACCCTCTGTTCGAGCAGTACCTCAAGCAGGATGTCGCCGCCCTGGCGGGCAACGGCGAGGCGGTCCAGATGGGTGAGCGGTTGTATCTCACCTATTGCGTGCAATGCCACGGTTCAGATGCGCGGGGCAGCACGGGCTTTCCGAACCTGGCGGACAACGACTGGCTTGGCGCGGCCACGGCAGAGCACGTGAAGAACACCATCCTCAACGGTCGGGTCGGGGTCATGCCGCCGATGGCCGCGGCGGTGGGTACGGCCGACGACGTCGACAACCTCGCGCACTACGTGATCTCGCTCTCGGGCGGCGCTCACGACGCGCTCAAGGCCGAGCTGGGCAAGGGCAAGTTCGCGGCCTGCGCGGCCTGTCACGGTCCGGACGGCAAGGGCAACGCGGCGCTCGGCGCTCCCAACCTGACCGACAAGACCTGGCTGCACGGCGGTGGCGTCTCGCAGGTCAGAGCCGCCATCAACAACGGCTTCCAGAACCAGATGCCGTCCTTTGGCAACCTGCTCGGCGAAGGCAAGGCGCATGTGCTGGCCGCCTACGTGTGGAGCCTTTCCGCAGACGAACGCAAGTAAATGTCCTCCACCCCACGAGAATCCGTGCGCCCCGACGACGGCGGCGCAGCCGCCGGTACACCCCCCCCGCCCACGGCCGCTGCGGCGGCAGGGGCGACCAGGGGCGTCGTACAGGAGGTGTCGCTCTACGAGATCCGTCGCAAGATCTATCCGCGCGCGGTCTCCGGCTGGTTCGCCACCTGGCGCTGGGTTCTCGTGTGGATCACCATGGGGCTGTTCTACGGTCTGCCCTGGCTGAGCTGGAACGACCGGCAGGCCGTGCTGTTCGGTCTGGAAGCGCGCCGTTTCTTCATCTTCGGCGTGGTCCTGAATCCCCAGGACTTCATCTACCTGACCGGTCTGCTGGTCATCTCGGCCCTGGCGCTGTTCCTGTTCACGGCGGTGGCCGGCCGGCTCTGGTGCGGCTATGCCTGCCCGCAGACCGTCTACACCGAGATCTTCCTCTGGATCGAGGCCAGGATCGAGGGCAACCGCAACAAGCGGATCAAGCTCGACAGCGCGCCGATGTCGCGCGCCAAATTCGGCAGGAAGGCCGCGAAGCACGCGGTATGGATCGCGTTCTCCCTCTGGACGGGTTTCACCTTCGTCGGCTATTTCACCCCGATCGGCCAGCTGGCCGGTCAGGTCGTGACGGCCTCGCTGGGTCCCTGGCAGACCTTCTGGATCCTGTTCTACGGCTTCGCCACCTACGGCAACGCCGGCTTCATGCGCGAACAGGTCTGCAAGTACATGTGTCCGTACGCGCGCTTTCAGAGCGCCATGTTCGACAAGGACACTCTCATCATCACCTACGATGCCGAGCGCGGGGAACCGCGGGGAGCGCGTTCGCGCAAGGTTGATCCGGCCGCCGTCGGGCTCGGCACCTGCATCGACTGCGGACTCTGCGTCGAGGTGTGCCCGACGGGTATCGACATCCGTAACGGGCTCCAGTACGAGTGCATCGGCTGTGCCGGATGCGTCGACGCCTGCAATCAGGTGATGGACAAGATGGGGTACGAGCGGGGCCTGATCCGCTACGACACCACCCATGGCCTCGAGAACCACTGGTCGCGCAATCAGCTGATGGCGCGCGTGTTCCGGCCCAGGGTCCTGATCTACTCCGGTATTCTGGTGGCGGTGGCAATCGCGCTGCTCACCCACGTGTTCACGCGCGTGCCGTTGAAGGTGGACGTCATCCGCGATCGTGGCGCGTTGTCCCGCATCGTCGAGGACGGACTCGTCGAGAACGTCTACCGGCTGCAGGTCATCAACAGCGCCGAGATGGCAAGGCAGTACACGGTCACGGTGCAGGGCCTGGACGGCATCCGGCTCGATTCCGACCCGCAGTTCACCGTGGAGCCGGCGGCGAACCGGCTGGTTCCGGTCCGTGTGCGGGTGATGCCGGACGCCGGCGAGCCCGGCAGCAACACGATCGAGTTCACCGTCACCGCGCAGGACGACCCCGAGGTCACGCGCACCGAGTCCACGTCGTTCTTCATGCCGCGTCGCTGAGCGGCGAACCCACCCAGAACACTCCGGAGATCCGAGCCATGAGCGATCACACGTTGCCCCGCCATTGGAGCCGCGAACCCTGGCCATGGATCCTGATGGCCCTTCCGGCCAGCGCCGTCGTCGCGGGCTTCGTCACCCTCTGGCTGGCGATTCAGAGCGACAACTCGATGGTCGTTGACGACTACTACAAGGAGGGCAAGGCGATCAATCAGCGCATCGCCCGCGATGCACGAGCCAGTGAGCTGGGTCTGGGTGCGCAGGTCTCGTTGCGTGACGGCCGCCTCGGGGTCGCGCTCACCGGAGCCCTGACCGAGCCGCTCGCCGCCGTGAGCGTCCGGTTCGTCCACGTCGCGCACGCGCAGCACGACCGCGAGGTGATGGCGCTGGCGGCTCCGGACGGTCGGCTGGTGTTCGACGGCGGTCTGGATCTGGTACCCGGCCGGTATCGCGTGCACCTGGAGCCCCCGGCCCGCGACTGGCGTCTGGTCAGCGAGGTATTCGAGGCGGCGGGTTCCACGGCGCTGCAGTTGAGCGTGCGTGCCGCGGAGATGGCCCGTTACAGGGTCGGGGACCCCAAATGAGCGTCAATCCGCAAGGGAACCCCGACGATCTCGAGGACGACTACGAACCGTCTCGTTCCGTGGATGCGGGCAGGCCTCTCGGCCGGTTTCTCATGCAGGTGCTCTGGCCGGCCTTCCTGGGCGCGGCCGCGGCCAGCGGCTTGTTCTTCTCGGCAGTCGATCCGCTCGAGGTGAATCTGGTGGGCATTCACCTCGAGGGGGACCGTCTGGCCACCTACACGCTGGGTTTCCTGGTCTTCTGGGTGCTGTTCGCGCTGAGCGGTGCGCTCACCTATATGCTCGTCAACACGGAGTCCGGACGTTCTCACTGACGTCGGATGTCGCATGCGACTGCCCGCCGCACGCCGGGCGTCCCGCGGCCCTCCGGAACTCAGATGATGCCGGCTTCTCCGAGTTCCGTGATCTCCTTCGCACCATAGCCCAGTTCGCCGAGAATCTCCTCGGTGTGTTCGCCGAGCAGGGGCGCCCGGCGGCGGATGCCGCCGTCGTTTTCCGACAGCCACACCGGTGCGCGGGCGACCGGCGCCTCCCGGTCCATGCCGGGCACCGGAACGGGCTGCAGCAGACCGAGCCCCTGAACCGCCGGGTGGTCCAGGGCCTGCTGCTGGTTGAGCACCGGCGCACAGGGGATTCGCGCCTCGCCGAGCGCCGTCAGTGCCTGCTCGGTGGTGTAGTCGAGACACCAGCGCTGCATCCGGGCACTGATCTCGGCCCCGTGGATGCCACGCGATTCGTCGGTCTCGAACCTCGGGTCCTTCAGCCATTCGGGTTCGCCCATCAGACGCGCCCAGCGCTCGTAGAGCGGGCGGCCGACCACCTGGCAGAGCAACCAGCCGTCCCTGGTGCGGAACAGGTCCACCGGAGCGGACGTCTGCCCGCGGTTGCCCGTGGGCACCCGGTTGATGTTCAGCATGGCCTGCTCGATGAGCGCCGCATTGTTGATGGTCACGGCCGTGGCCAGCAGGTTCGCGCTGACCTGTTGCCCGCGGCCTGATTTTCCGCGTTGCATGATCGCCAGCACCGTGCCCAGCGCGCAGTGAAGGGCGGTGCCGAAGTCCACGTACGGGGCCTGGGCGCGATAGGGTTGATCGGGTTCGCCGGTCATGTACACGCTGCCTGACATCACCTGGCCGACACCGTCGAAGCCGACCCGTTCGGTCCACGGGCCGTGGTCACCGAAGGCAGACGGATGTGCGAGGATGATTCGCGGGTTGATGGCGCTCAGGCTGGCGTAGTCGAGCCCCATGCGTTCGAGCATCGGCCGCGGCAGGTTGGCCACCACCACGTCGGCGGTCTCGATCAGCCGGCGCATCAGCGGGGCGGCCCCTGGTTTCATCGGGTCGAGTGTCATCGAGCGCTTGTTGCGCGCCATCTGAAGGAACAGGGCGCCCGGCCCGTCCTCGGCCACGGGGGTGGTGAACCGGTCTTCGCTTCCCGTGCGCTTTTCGATGCGGATCACGTCGGCGCCGAATTCCGCGAGCAGGGTCGCGCAGTAGGGGCCCGCGATGTAGCGGCCGAAATCGAGCACGCGAATGCCTTCCAGAACGCCACCGTCTTGCTTCATGATGTCTCCGAATTCCGAGTCTTGTCGTTCGCGGTGCCGGGCCCGCCGGGAACCGGCCGGACCGGCCCTCATGCGCTACCCGGAGCTCACAAGGCGGACGAAACTGCCGCCGGTCCGGCTTCTGGGCGTGCGAGCACCCGCCGCATGGGCTGCTGCTAGAATACCGGGTTCCCTTGAAAGAACGGGTTCTCGCCCCGATCTGAACCTCCGGAGGTTCGTTTCGGGGTTCCCGGTGGCCGGCGCCAAGGTGCCGGATGTCTGCCGGGCCGGACAGGCCGTGCGGCATGCGCGCCCACGGGCCGGGCCTCGTCGTTTCCTGCTGGATGGTAAACCATGCCTATCTATGCCTATCGTTGTGCCAGTTGTGGTCACACCAAGGACGTACTGCAGAAACTCTCGGATGCGCCGCTGACGGTTTGCCCGGCGTGCTCCGCCGAAGCCTTCTCACGACAGGTGAGCGCGCCGGCGTTCCAGCTCAAGGGGTCCGGCTGGTACGTCACCGATTTCCGCGACAATGGCAAGAAGGCCGATGCCGGGTCGGGGTCGGATGACGCCGGTGGTGGCACCGCCAAGACGGCCGACGCACCCGCGCCGGCCCCGGCAGCCGACAGCGCGGCGAAGACGGGGGCAGGCACGGCTCCATCGGATTCGGGCAGCGCGAAGGCGTCCGGGTCGGACGGCGCCAAGGCGGCGTGATCCCCGGCCGGCGGACGAACTCCCGCCGTGCGATCCTGACCCCCTCTCCCGCGCCCGAAGCGTCGCCCGATGAAAGCCACATTCGTGACCGGTCTGCTGATCTGGGTGCCGCTGGCGATCACCCTGTGGGTCATCGACCTGCTGGTCGGCACCATGGACCGGACGCTGGATCTGCTGCCCCTGGCCTGGCAGCCCAAGGTCTGGCTGGGCCGGGAGGTTCCCGGGCTCGGCGTCGTCCTCACGGCCCTTGTCATCCTGGTGACCGGGCTGCTCGCGCGCAACATCATCGGCCAGCGGCTGGTGCGTGCCTGGGAGGCGTTGCTGAGCCGGATTCCCATCGTTCGCAGCATCTACTCGAGCGTCAAGCAGGTCAGCGACACGATCCTCTCGCCGAACGGCAACGCCTTTCGCAAGGCGATGCTGGTGCAGTATCCGCGACCTGGTGTGTGGACGATCGCGTTCCAGACCGGGTCTCCCTCGCCCGAAGTGCGCAGCCATGTTCCTGTGGACATGGTCTCGGTCTACGTGCCCACGACGCCCAACCCGACGTCGGGGTTCTTTCTGATGATGCCTCGTGACCAG
This sequence comes from Gammaproteobacteria bacterium, assembly GCA_030425615.1. Lineage (GTDB taxonomy): Bacteria > Pseudomonadota > Gammaproteobacteria > Burkholderiales > Burkholderiaceae_E > JAUIAI01. The sequence continues at coordinate 1,665 of JAUIAI010000116.1, read as the reverse complement.
GTCGTCGAACTGAAGATGACGGTGGACGAGGCCCTCAAATATGTCGTATCGATGGGCGTCGTCGCGCCCGAGGTGTCGCCGGAACCATTGCCGCCCGCCCGCGGCCGGCGCCGCACCGACCGCATCGTCTGACGGTCGCGACGACACCCGCAGCCGAACAAAGGAGCTTCCACTCATGCGTACCTGCTACACCGGCCTCGTCTCAGTCGAGCATCTCGATCGCGAGGTCACCCTCGTCGGCTGGGTGCACCGTCGCCGCGACCACGGTGGCGTGATCTTCATCGACCTCAGAGACCGTGAGGGGGTGGCGCAGGTGGTCTGCGATCCGGACACACCCGTGGTGTTCGAGCGGGCCGAGCGGGTGCGCAACGAGTTCTGCCTGCGGGTGCACGGCAGGGTGCGCCGGCGCCCGAAGGGCACCGAGAACACCGCGCTCAAGAGCGGCGAGATCGAGGTGCTCTGCCTCGACCTCGAGATCCTGAGCTCTTCGCTCACGCCGCCCTTCCAGCTCGACGACGAGAACCTGAGCGAAACCACGCGTCTCACCCACCGGGTCCTCGATCTGCGCCGACCGCAGATGCAGCGCAACCTCATGCTGCGTCATCGCATCGCGATGGAGGTGCGCAAGTACCTGGACTGCCACGGCTTCGTCGACATCGAAACGCCGATGCTCACGCGTTCCACGCCCGAAGGGGCGCGGGACTACCTGGTACCGTCGCGAGTGCATCCGGGCGAATTCTTCGCGCTGCCTCAATCGCCCCAGCTGTTCAAGCAGATGCTGATGGTCGCCGGCTTCGACCGCTACTACCAGATCGTCAAGTGCTTCCGCGACGAGGATCTGCGCGCCGACCGACAGCCAGAGTTCACGCAGATCGACTGCGAAACCTCGTTCATGGATCAGGACAAGATCCGCGCGCTGTTCGAGGAAATGATCCGGGTGGTGTTCCGCAACGTGCTCGAGGTGAGTCTGCCGGCGCAGTTCCCGGTCATCAGCCACGAGGAGGCGATCTCGCTCTATGGTTCGGACAAGCCGGACATGCGCGTGAAGCTTCAGTTCACCGAGCTCACCGACGTCATGCGCGACGTCGACTTCAAGGTCTTCGCCCAGCCGGCCAACAAGAAGGGCGGGCGCGTGGCCGCGCTTCGCGTGCCGGGCGGCTCCGAGCTGACCCGTAGCGAGATCGACGGATACACGGAGTTCGTCGGCATCTATGGCGCCAAGGGGCTGGCCTGGATCAAGGTCAACGACGCCGCCGCCGGACGAGATGGGCTGCAGTCGCCCATCGTGAAGAACCTGCACGACGAGGCGCTCGCGGCCATCATCGAACGTACCGGCGCCACCGACGGTGATCTCATCTTCTTCGGCGCCGATCGCGCCAAGGTGGTCAACGACGCGCTGGGCGCGCTGCGCAACCGTATCGGGCTGTCGGAGTTCGGTCGACGCACCGGGCTTTTCGCCGAAGGCTGGTACCCGCTCTGGGTGGTCGATTTCCCGATGTTCGAGTTCGACGAGGAGAACGCGCGCTGGACAGCCGTCCATCACCCGTTCACCGCGCCTCAGGACGGTCACGAGGATCTGATGGGCGAAGATCCCGGGCGCTGCCTGTCCAAGGCATACGACCTGGTCCTGAATGGCTGGGAGGTCGGCAGTCGCGCGATCTGCTG
>JAUIAI010000115.1 GCA_030425615.1 Gammaproteobacteria bacterium | reverse complement strand
AGTTCGTGAGACGGAGGATGGTCGGGGTGCGGCGGGTCACTTGCCGCACCCCGGAACCGGGATCAGCGCGGCGCCATGCGGATCGCGCCGTCGAGGCGGATGTCCTCGCCGTTGAAGTAGCCGTTGGTGATCATCAGCTCGGCCAGCGCGGCGTATTCGTCCGGCGCCCCCAGGCGCTTCGGAAACGGCACGGAGGCCGCCAGCGACGCCTTGACGTGCTCGGGCGCACGCTGCAGCAGCGGCGTGTCGAAGATGCCCGGCAGGATCGTGTTGACCCGGATGCCGTCGTTCATGAGATCGCGCGCGATCGGCAGCGTCATGCCGACGATGCCGGCCTTGGACGCCGAGTACGAGGCCTGCCCGATCTGACCGTCCTGCGCGGCCACGGAAGCGGTGTTGACGATCGCGCCGCGCTCGCCGTCCGCCATGGGCTCGAGCGTGAGCATGCCGGCGGCCGACTTCGCGATGCAGCGGAACGTGCCGACCAGGTTGATCTGCACGACGCGGTCGAAGGCGTCCAGCGGGAAATGCTTCGGCTCGCCGGTCTGTTTGTCGCGGCTGGCGGTCTTGACCGCTCCGCCGACCCCTGCGCAGTTCACGAGGATGCGTTCCTGACCGATGGCGGCGCGCGCCCTGGCCAGACCGGCGTCGACATCGGCGTCGCTGGTGACGTCCACCTTGCAGAAGACGCCGCCGAGCTCGGCGGCCAGGGCCTCGCCCTGTTCCTCGTTGACGTCGAACAGGGCCACCCTGACCCCATGGGCCGCCAGCCGGCGCGCCGTGGCCGCGCCGAGGCCCGAGGCGCCTCCGGTGATGACGGCCGAGACGGAAGAATCGAGTTGCATGAGTTGCTCTCCGGAAGTCGAGGCGGGGTGTCGAAGACCCCTGCCAGGTTCAGACGCGCTCGACGATGATCGCCGGGGCCATGCCGCCGGCGGCACACATCGTGACCAGACCGCGTTTCAGATCACGCCGCTCGAGTTCGTCGAGCAACGTGCCGATGAGGATGGAGCCGGTGGCGCCGATGGGGTGGCCCAGCGCGATCGACCCGCCGTTGACGTTGACCTTCTCACGGGGAAGCTTCAGGTCGCGGATGAACTTCTCCGAGACCACCGCGAAGGCCTCGTTGATCTCCCAGAGATCGATGTCGTCGACGGTCAGGCCGGCCTTGGCGAGCACCTTCTTCGCGGCAGGGACCGGCGCGTTCAGCATCAGCGTCGGACAGTCGCCGACGTTGGCCATGGCGACGATCCGTGCGCGCGGCTTCAGGCCGTGCCTGCCGGCGTAGTCCGGCGAAGCGAGCAAAACTGCCGCAGCGCCGTCCACCACGCCCGACGAATTGCCGGCATGGTGGAAGAACTGGATGTCCACGTCCGGGTAGACCTGGTTGATGAGCTTGCGATACGTGTTACCCGCGCTGTCGATCTCCACGTCGGCCATGGCGGCAAAGGCCGGCTTGAGTTCGGCAAGCCCCTCGAGCGTGGTCTGCGGGCGCGGATACTCCTCGTGATCGAGGGCCAGCGTGCCGTCGGCCTTGTAGACCTTGATCAGGCTGCGCTCGAAGTGCCCGTTGGCGATGGCGTGGGCCGCCCGCCGCTGGCTCTCCACGCCCGCCGCATCGAGATCGGTCCGGCTGAAGCCCTCCATCGTGGCGATGGCGTCCGCGCAAACGCCCTGATGCGACTGCGGATGATGCGCGCGCAGGCGCATGTTGCCGCTGTCGATCATCGGTGGGCCGTCGCCCTGACGCCGCCCGGGCATGGACATCATCTCGGTGCCGCCGGCGATCATGAGATCTTCCATACCGGCCATGATCGAGGCGGCGGCGAAGTTCACGCTGGTGATGCCCGAGCCGCAGAAACGGTCGAGCGTCACGCCGCTGGCCCTGGTGCTGTAGCCGGCGTCCAGCGCGGCCATGCGCCCGAGGTCGCCGGTCTGAGTGGACACCTGGGCCGAAGTCCCCCAGACGATGTCGTCGATCTGGGACGTATCGATACCGGTACGCTCGGCCAGTGCCTTCAGCACGGCCGCGCCCAGGTGCTGGGGATGCATGTCGGCCAGCGCCCCCTTCCCGAGTTTGCCGATGCCGCGCGGTGTGCGGCAGGCGTCGATGATGAGTGCGTCGGGCATGATGGTCCTCGTGTTTCGGATTCGTCGACGGGTGATCCGGCCACCCGGCGGGCGCCGGGGGCGCGTCGTGAGCCCACGATCTTACGGCATCGGCCGCAGTGATCACCCCCGCCGGGAGGCACTGCGACGAACCCCGCGGCGGAACGGCGTCGCGTCCTGGCCACGCCCGCCGGTCGCACCGTCGGCCCGGTGAGCAGGCGGCGTATGATCCGCCGGCGCGGGCGCATTGCCCCGTGCCGGTCCGCCCGTCGCGGCGCGCCGCCAGCCTGAACTTCATGACACGATGAGTCCGCGAAGGCGCCGCCGCGCGAGCCGGTTCGAGCCGTTGTTGGGTCTCGTTCGCGCTCGTGGCGAGGCTCTCAATCCAGTGACCCGCGCCATGCTCTGGAGCGCGTCGGCCGGACTCACCTTCTCGATCCTGAACGCGGTCATGCGCCAGATGGCGACCGAACTCGACCCGATGCAGACGCAGTTCCTGCGATATCTGTTCGGACTGGTCGCCATGCTGCCCATCATGCTGCGCAGCGGGCTCGCCCGATACCGGCCCAACGGGATGCGCGGGCAGGTCTGGCGCGGGGTGGTGCACACGCTGGGTCTGGTGCTCTGGTTCACCGCCCTGCCCCATCTCTCGCTCGCCTACATGACCGCGATCGGCTTCACCACGCCGATCTTCATCATGCTCGGCGCGGCCTGGTTCTTCGGCGAACGAATGGTGGCCGCGCGCTGGATCGCGGCGCTGGCCGGTTTCGGGGGCGTTCTGATCGTGGTCTGGCCCAAGCTGGCCACCGGCGAGTTGCTCTTCGCGGCGATCATGCTCGCCTCGGCACCGGTCTTCGCGGGCTCGTTCCTGATCACCAAGTCGCTCACCCGGCATGACAGTCCGTCCGTGATCGTGGCCTGGCAGGCGATCATGGTCACCCTGTTCTCGCTGCCGATCGCCCTGCCGTTCTGGCAGTGGCCCGAGCCCGGCCAATGGGCGTGGTTCGTCCTCTGTGGCGTGCTCGGCAGCCTGGGGCACTACTGCCTGACCCGTTCGTTCGTCCACGCGGACATCTCGGCCACCCAGCCGGTGCGTTTCCTCGATCTCATCTGGGCGGCCGCGCTCGGTTTCCTGGTGTTCGGCGACGTGCCGGTCTCGACGACCCTGATCGGCGGCTGCGTGATCCTGGCCGCCACTGTCTGGATCGCGCGGCGGGAGGCCCGCCGGCGCCCGTCCGCCGATGCCTGAGCGCGGGCTGACCCGGGAACGGCCGCCTGCGTTCTGACGGACAATCGTCGTGTCATTCCGACAGCGCAGGGAGACCCCACGATGACGCCGTTCGATCTCGACAAGCAGCCGGCCGCCGGCAGCCGCGGCATGGTGGTCACGAACCACCCGCTCGCCTCCGCCGCCGGCGTGGAGATGCTCGCCGCCGGGGGCAATGCCGCGGACGCGTCGGTCGCCGCCCTGTTCGCGCTGAGCGTCGTCGAGCCGATGATGGTCGGCATCGCCGGCGGCGGCTTCGCGCACCTGCGCCTGCCCGACGGATCGCACACCGTGATCGAGGGCCAGGGTCGCTGCCCTGCCGGGGTCGGCCCGACGACCTTCGAGCCCCTGCCCGGCGCGCCGCCGGCCTCGCTGGAGACCCTCGGCCGGCGCAATGCGGTCGGCCGGTCGGCGGTCGCGGTCCCCGGCAACCTCATGGCCTGGTGCGCACTGCTCGAGCGCCACGGACGCCTGCCGCTGGCCGACGTCGTCGATCCCGCGATCCGGCTCGCGCGCCGGGGCTTCGGCGCCACGCGCTATCTCGCCGAGTGCGTGTCGGACTGTGCGGAAGACCTCGCCCGGGACCCTGCGATCGCGGCGGTGTTCCTGCCGGGCGGGCAACTGCTGCGACCCGGCCAGCGGGTCACGAACGCTGCCTACGCCGAGACGCTGGAGACGCTCGTACGCGAAGGTCCCGACGCCTTCTACCGCGGGCCGGTCGGCGCCGCTCTCTGCGACGACATGCGCGCGCACGGCGGCCATCTCGACGCCGGCGATCTGGAGCGATACCGGATCAGTGACATGGCGGCGCTGCGCGCGGTCTATCGCGGCCACGAGATCTTCGGCCCGCCGCCGCCGTGCTCGGGGCCGCTGCACATCGGACAGATGCTGGCCATTCTCGAGAAGCTGCCGGTGCGCGAAACGGGCTTCGGCACGGCCGACGGCGTGCACCTCCTCGCAGAGGTGCTCAAGATCGCCTTCGCCGACAGAGTCGCCGCGACGGCCGATCCGGACTTCGTCAGCGTTCCGGTCGAGCGGCTGCTTTCGGCCGGTTACGCGAACGAGCGGCGCCAGCGGATCGACATGACCCGGGCACAGGCCTGGGCGGCCGGCGTCGGCCCCGACACCGACTCACACACCACCCATCTGAGCGTGGCCGACGCCGACGGAATGATCGTCAGCGCCACCCAGACGATCAATTCGCTGTTCGGTGCGCGCTACATGGTGCCGGGTACCGGCATCATCCCCAACAACTATCTCTACGTTTTCGACCCCCGCCCGGGCAGGGCCAACTCCCTGGCGCCCGGCAAGCGGGTCACTTCGTCGATGGCACCGCTGATCGTCCTGCACGAGGGCCGACCGCGCTATGCGCTCGGGCTGCCGGGCGGCCTGCGGATCTTTCCGTCGGCATTCCAGGCGCTGGTCAATCTCATCGATCACGGCATGAGCCTGCAGCAGGCGGTCGAGGCACCCCGGGTCTGGACCCAGGGCGGCGTGCTCGAACTCGAACCAGGAATCGACGAGAACACTGCTGCGACGCTGGCCGCCCGGGGTCACGACATCCTGCGCGTGAACAACGTGGGCGGCGGCATGTGCGCGATCGGGTTCCGCGACGACGGCACGATGACCGGCGCGGCCTGCTGGCGCGCCGACGGCACCCCCATCGGCGTCGGCGGCGGCGAGGCGCGCGAAGGCGTGCGCTTCCTGCCCGAGGTCCACCGTCCCTGAGTGCACGCTTCGCGCGGCTCAGATCCAGCCGCGCCGCCGGATGATCCAGTACGGCAGCCACGCCGAAACGATCATCGCGACCAGCGCCAGCGGATAGCCCAGCCCCGACTTCAGCTCCGGCATCCACTCGAAGTTCATGCCGTAGATGGACGCGATCAGCGTGGGCGGCAGGAACACGACGGCCGCGACCGAAAAGATCTTGATCACAGTGTTCTGCTCGATCCCGATCCAGCCGAGCGTGGCATCGAGCAGGAAGGAGATCTTCTCGGACAGCGCGCCGGCGTGCTGCACGAGCGTGCCGCAGTCGCGCGCCGACGTCTTCAGCCTGGCCTGAACGTCGGCCTCCTGACGCCACCGCCGCATGGCCAGCGTCCCGAACGAGAACAGGCGCTCCAGGGAGGCCAGCGACTCGATGATCATCGAGACCGTTTCGGCCTTGCGTCCGAGTTCGACGAGGATCGACTCCCAGTCGACGCGCTGCTTCTCGCGTGAGGCACGCGCACGGAAGATCTCCCTCGACAGCCCGTCGATGTCGCCACTGAGTCGCTCCAGCACGTCCGACATCCGGTCGAGCTGCAATTCGATGAGCGCCGCGAACAGTCCGGCACCGGTCAGGGGTTTGCCGTTCTCACTGAGATCGGCCCGCTGCACCAGCAGCCGGAACGCGCTGGGATCGTGGGCACGCACGGTCACCAGCCGGCTGCCCGAAAGCACGAAGGTCACGGGCGCCAGCACCGGCTCGGCGGAGTCCATGCCTGCCGGCAGGGTCGCGACCATCACCACCGCGTCGCCGTCGAAATACAGTCGCGACGACAATCCGATCTTGGTGGCGTCCTCCCCGACGGGCAGTTCGATGCCGATCCACGCGGCGACCGTCTCCAGTTCGGGCGCGGTCGGTCTCAGCAGATCGATCCATGAAACCGCCGCTGGCAGCGACTCTTCGGGATCTTCGGCGTTCAGGCGCGCCCCTGCCATCGACCAGACGTTCATCATCGCATCACCCCGTTCATCCACCGCAGCAGGCCCGTCCCGGCCACCGGGCGCGGCATCATCGTGCGTCTCCCGACCCGGCCGGTCCGCGACGCCAAAGCCGGCGGGGGTACAGCGGTTCGCCCCCCTCTTCGCCGAAAGGCCGGAATCCCCGGCGGAGGAAGAAGCCCTCCGCGGAGCGCTGGGCGCGCGTGCTCAACACAGCGAATCCCGCGCGTTGTGCGTCTTCGCAGACCTGCCGCAGCATCCGCCCTCCGAGCCCCGACCGCTGCTTGTCGGGCGCCACGTAAAGGCCGTTCAGGAGCGCCGCGGGGTCGTCGGGTGACGGCGAGTCGGTCGGCCCGGCCGGACTCCAGTCGGCCACGGCGACGATCCGCCGGCCCGGCGAAGAGGCGTCGGCCTCGGTCGCCACCCACCAGCGCCCGACTCCCAGATCGTGGGCCGACACCCTGTACAGGGGCGCCGACAACTCTCGCACCCGCGGCGGCAGTCCCCAGGTGCCGATACTGGCGGCGATCACCGAATTGATCTCATCGAGATCCTCGGGAAGCACGAGGCGCAGACACCCGGCGGACGGTTCGGACAGGGCTTGGGTCATTGGCGTATTGTCGCGCACCGGACCTACGCCAGACCGTGTACCGCCTCCCTCTCCGCCACGATGGCCACGAAGCGCAAGCCCCGCCTGACGCATCACGTCTACGTGGTGGAACTGGATATGCGCGTCTGGAACGAGGCACGGTTCCGTGCGGCGAATCCGCTGCACGACCCGCTCAAGGCCTGCCTCTACGTGGGGATGACCGGGCTGGATCCGCAGACGCGATTCGCCCGCCACAAGGCCGGCATCCGCGCCAATCGTTTCGTTCGCGATTACGGCGTACGTCTGCGGCCGGATCTGTACGAAGTCTTCAATCCGATGCCCTACGGCGGCGCGTGCGACATGGAGGTCGAACTCGCGATCGCGCTTCGCGAGGAGGGATACGCCGTCTGGCAGGCTTGAACGCTTTATTTATACCAACTGGTTTGTATAGTTATGCCATGAACAGACCCGCGAGAGCCCGCACCCGCCTGCTCGACTCAGCCCTGGCCCTCATCCGCGAGCAGGGGTATGCCGCCATGACCGTGGACGCGCTCTGTGAGCGGGCCGGCGTCACGAAGGGGGCGTTCTTCTATCACTTCGAGAGCAAGGAAGCGCTCGCCGAGGCGGCTTGCGGGCACTGGAGCACGGTCACCGGGGCTCTGTTCGAACAAGCCCCCTACCACGCTCCCGACGAC
>JAUIAI010000114.1 GCA_030425615.1 Gammaproteobacteria bacterium | reverse complement strand
CACGGGGGATACCCCGCGTCCCCGCCCGCGCCCCGTCGGGAGGCGTCATACGGCGCCCGCCGCCGGCCGGCGCGGCTCGATGACGAAGGCCCCGCTGTAGCGCTCACCCGCCCGGATGGGCTGGTAGCGGATGGACGCGCCGTTCAGCGCACAGAGTTCGCGCGTCAGGTAAAGGCCCAGGCCCGTGCCGCGGGACTCGGTGGTGAAAAAGGGTTCGAAGGCGTGCTGCATTGCATCAGTTCCCAGACCGGGCCCGTCGTCGGCAACGCTCAGTTCGAGCCGGTCATCGTCCAGTTTACGCCAACGGACCAGAACCGCCCCTGCCTCCGGAGACGCGTAACGCAACGCGTTGCCCACGAGGTTGACCAGTACCTGCCGAAGCTGGCCCGAATCGAAACGGATCGGTGCATCGGTTTCCAGGGCGAGCCGGATGCGGCGGCGATCGGCCCCCGACTGGACCGTGAACTCGGGCAGGAAGCCGGTGAGGAACTGCTGCATGTCCACCGCTTCGTCCATGGCTTTCTCGCCCCGGGAGATCGAGAGCACGTCCTCGATGACCCGGTTGATGCGCACGGTGTTGTCCTCGATGATCTTCGCCAGCCGCTCGAGCGGCACCGACTCGAGTTGCTCCGCCAGCAGCCCGTTGGCGTGCCGGATCGCGCCCAGCGGATTGCGGATCTCGTGGGCGATGGAGGCCGAAAGGCGCCCCATCGACGCGAGCTTGAGCTGCTGGGCACGCTGCTCGATCTCCCTCAGGCTCTCGATCAACAACATGGCGTCCGACGGGCCCGCGGTGCCCAGCGCGGACACCATGCGCACCCGGACGCGCCCGGGGCCGGCATCAGGGTCTGGGCCGGCGAACTCGCAGGTGAACTCGCCCGGCTCGGCGCCCCCGTCGCGCCGCCAGTGGGCGTACTGGTCGATCAGGGGGGCCCAGCCCGGATCGAGCAGTTCGCGCAGACGCGGCGCCTTGTCGTCCTCGAGCGCGGAGGCGTCCACGCCGAGCAGGATCTGCGCGGCCCGGTTCATGGTGCGCAGCCGCCCGTCGGGCCTCACCACCAGCACCCCCTGCTCGAGCTCCGCGATCACTCTTTGCGTGACGGCGAGCTGGTTGCGCACATCGGCTCCGCGCAGGCGCACCAGCTCCTCCTGGGCCTGCAAGCGCGACGCGAGCCAGTTGACCGACATGGCGGTCAGAAAGCAGGCCGCACCGATCAGCCCGGCCTGCGCGATCAGCGACGGATCCGGGCCGTAGGCGGCCGCGCGCAGGACCGTCTCCCCGAGCAGCAACAGGGTGGCGCCGGCCGCGAACGTGGCGGCCAGCCGGCGGGACGACAACACCGACCCCGCGGCCACCGACGCGATCATCAGCGACCCCAGCCCGCCCCGCACCCCGCCGGTGAGGTGCACGAGCACGGTCAGCGCGGCGAGATCGGTGGCCACCTGGATGAAGAGCTGCAGTTGCAGCCGCGGCCGCAGCGGCCGGATGATCGCGAGGAACAGCAGCGCGATCAGGAAGTAGGTCATGGCCATCGCGCGGAACGCGTTGACCTCGGTCATTTCCAGCCAGCGAGGCCCGATCTCCGACGCACCGGCGAACCAGAGCAGTGCGGCAATGAGAATCCGGCTGAGCGAGTACCAGCGAAGCGCCAGCCAGTAGGATTCAGGCACCTCCTGGGTGGCCGCGCGGCTGCGCGGCAGCGCTCCGCCCGCCGGTCCTTCGGGCAACTCGCCCGCGGCGGCGCTCATCGGACGGGGCTCACGATGCGTCCCGGTGCTCGGGACTGCAGAAGACGCGTCCGCCACGACGAACCGCTTCGTCCGCCGGGAAGTAGACGCCGCAGTGGTCGCATTGGAGCATCTCCGTCTGTTCGAGCGCGCGTTCGTCGGCCGCCTTGCGCGCGAGGTCCTGTCGCCGCTGTACGAGCGAGGTGAAACGGGCGAAACCGAAGATCGCCACCGCGACGAGGATCCAGAACAGCAGCTTGCCCATGCCTACGACCGTGTTATTGCCGAACGGGGTGTTCAGCGTTGGAGGACGACCTCGAGCACGAACCGGCTGCCGACGTACCCCAGCAACAGCACGCCGAAACCCGCCAGCGTCAGGCGCAGCGCCCGCCGACCACGCCAGCCCCAGAGCCGACGTCCCAGCAGGAGCACTCCGAACACGGCCCAGGCGAGCACCGTGAGCACGGTCTTGTGATCGAACCGGAACGGGCGCCCGAAGATCTCTTCCGAAAACACCATGCCGCTCAATGCGGTGAGCGTCAGCAGCGCGAAACCGATGGCCAGCAGTCTGAACAGCAGCCGCTCCATGGTGAGCAGCGGCGGCAGACGCTCGAGCGTGCCGGCCAGGATCGGGTTCGGATGCGCCTGGAGCGGATCGTGCAGCGATTTCTCGGCCATGGCCATGAGCAGCGCGTGCAGCGCCGCGAGCATCATGACCGCGTACGCGAGCACGCCGATCAGCAGATGGGGCACGAACAGCGCGTTCCCCGCCAGCGCATCGAGCGGGTAGCCGTGAAACAGGAGCGGCAGAGGCGCCAGGACGGCAGCAATCGGCAACACCATCGCACGCATGGCGGCCACATGGGCATTGTTGCCTTCGACCCAGAGCAGCAGGGCGCCGACCCAGGCGGCAGCCGACAGCAGATGGGCGAATCCGAAGCGCGGCGACTGGTCGCCGAACACGCCCATGTAGAGTGCCCCGAAATGAGCCAGGACCGCGAGCAGCAGGAGGACGGAGTGCGAGCGCATGCCCGCCGGATGCGGATCGAGGCCCCCCGCGGTCTGGGCCGCGGCCTCGAGCGCCGGCGCCTCGTGACGCAGTCCGGAGATCCACGCAACGATATAGAGGATCACCGGCAGCAACAGCACCGATATCAGTAGAATCTGCACACCCGGCAGTGTAAACCAAGGCAATGTTCGAAAACCTCTCCCAACGACTCTCGCGCGTGGTCAAGACCATGCGTGGCGAGGCCCGGCTCACCGAGGCCAATACGCAGGCCATGCTGCGCGAGATCCGTGTCGCGCTGCTGGAGGCCGACGTCGCCCTGCCCGTGGTGCGCGACCTGATCGCCCGCATCAAGGAAAAGTCTCTCGGCCAGGAGGTGGTGGGCAGCCTGACGCCGGGCCAGGCGCTGGTCGGCGTGGTCAACCGGGAACTCATCAACCTGATGGGCGGCGAGGCAGCCCCGCTGAACCTCGCCAGCAAGCCGCCGGTGATCGTTCTGATGGCCGGCCTCCAGGGCGCCGGCAAGACGACCACCGTCGGCAAGCTCGCCCGCTGGCTGCGCGAGAGCCAGCGCAAGAAGGTCCTGACCGTCAGCTGCGACGTCTACCGTCCCGCGGCCATCGACCAGCTCGAGACCGTGACCGCCCAGGCGGGCGCCGAATTCTTCGCTTCGAATGCCGGGCAGAAACCGGTGGACATCGCGCGGGCGGCGATCCAGTGGGCCCGCACGCACTACATGGACGTGCTGCTGATCGACACGGCGGGCCGCCTGGCGATCGACGAGCAGATGATGGCCGAGATCAAAGCCCTGCACGACGCCTGCGAACCGGCGGAAACGCTGTTCGTCGTCGACGCCATGCAGGGTCAGGACGCCGTCAACACCGCCAGGGCGTTCAACGAGGCGCTCACGCTCACGGGCGTGGTGCTGACCAAGCTCGACGGCGATTCGCGCGGCGGCGCGGCGCTGTCGGTCAAGGCCGTGACCGGCGCCCCGATCAAGTTCGTCGGCGTGGGCGAGAAACTCGACGGACTCGAGACCTTTCACCCGGACCGGATGGCCAACCGCATCCTGGGCATGGGAGACATCGTCTCGCTGGTCGAGGAGGCGCAGCGCTCGGTCGACATGGATGCCGCCCAGGATCTGGCCAGGAAACTCAAGTCCGGATCGCGCTTCGACCTGAACGACTTCCTCTCCCAGCTCGGGCAGATGAGCAAGATGGGCGGCCTGAACGCCATGCTCGACAAACTGCCGGCGCAGATGCGTGAGGCCGCAGCCGGGGCGGACATGAACAAGGCCGAGCGCGACATGCGGCGGATGCGCGGCATCATCCACTCGATGACCCCGGCCGAGCGCTCCAAACCCGACCTGATCAAAGCCTCCAGAAAGCGCCGCATCGCGGCGGGCGCGGGCGTCAGCGTGCAGGAGGTCAACCGGCTGCTCAAGCAGTTCGATCAGATGAGCAGCATGATGCGCAAGATGCAGAAGGGCGGCATGGCCAAGATGATGCGGGGCATGCGCGGCATGCTGCCCGGCATGCGCTGACCCTCCGGTGTCGCCCCGCGGCCGGAACGCGCCGGCCGTGGATTCTCCCAGGCCGTGCCCCCTGTCGGGTGTCAGGCCGCGCGTTGCTGCATGTCGACCGAGACCGTCACCTTGTGCTCGCCCCCGCCCACGATGAACCCGTTCATCGGGCTGACGTCGCCGTAGTCCCGCCCCCAGCCCACGGTCACGTGTTCCTCACCCGGCAGAACCGCATTGGTGGGGTCGAAATCCACCCAGCCGACTTCGGGCGACCAGACCGACACCCAGGCATGCGATTCGTCGGCCCCCACCAGCTTGGGCTGCCCCGGCGGCGGGTGCGTGAGCAGATAGCCGCTCACGTAGCGGCAGGGAATCCCCAGCCGGCGCAGGCAGGCCAGCTGAAGGTGGGCGAAGTCCTGGCAGACGCCGCTGCGCTGCGCGATGACATCGCGCACCGGTGTCCAGACGTCCGTGACCCCGCCCTGATAGCGGAACTCGGCGTGGATCCGCTCGGTGAGCGCGCGCACCGCGTCCAGCAGCGGACGCTGCGGCAGGAACAGGTCGCTCGTGAGCGCTTCGGTCTGCGCGGGCAGGTCGACGTACGGAGAGCGAAACGCGTACAGGGAGACACGCGCCGCCGTCTCGCCGTCTGGCCGTTCGGCCAGCGCTGCGGCCCGCTCCCAGGGCACCTCGTCGGCCAGCGCCCGGGCCGGCGCGACATTGATGGTGGAACGCGCATGGACCACCAGCCGGCGGTGCGACTCACGGATCGTCAGATAGAGGCAGCGGTTGCCGAAGTGATCCTCGCGTTCGATACGGCCCACCGGCGCGGGATCGATCAGGACGGAAGCGTGCTCCACCCGCTGCTGGGGCGTGGTGCGCGGCAGGAGCCTCAGCAGTTGCTGCGAGATCGAGACGCTGTTGCGGTACTCGATCACCGTGCGATGTGAGACCTGGTAGCGGATCACAGCGCCACCACGGAGTCCTGGCCGCCCAGACGGCGTTCCACCGCGTGGTTGAAATACGTGATCGTCAGCTGGTCGATCAGCCCCGAGACCTCCTTCTGCACCCGTTCCGTGAGCTGTACGAGCTGGCGCCGCTGACCGCCGCGGCCGAGCTCGTTCTCCAGCCGGTCGAGCTCGCTCAGGCGAAGCGCGGCCTCGAGCCGGAGCACCTGCGTGAGGATGGGGCTGAGCAGTTCGTTCTGCCGGTCCATCGGCAGGGCCTGGACGTGCTCTCGAATGACTTGCACCTGATGGATCAGCGCGCGCGGATTCGTCGCGTCCGCGACGAGCAGGTCCAGCGTCGTCTGGAAGCGGGCCGCCGAGCGGTAACGCGACCGATAGGTGATCGTGCAGTCGGCCAGCTCGAGCAGCAGGCCCAGGCGCGCGGACTCCTGGACCCCGGGCCGGGTGGCGAGCTCTCCGATGAGCTTGGCGGCATGACGCAGCCGCTCGAGGCGCCTGCCGGTATCGAGGAAGCGCCAGCCGTCTGCACGCGTCATGTTCAGCGCGATCATGCCGTTGATCGCGGCGAAGTCCTCGATCATGTGGTTCAGGGGCTGCCCGAAGTCATTGCGCATCACCGAGTCGGCACCGACCCGCGCGGGTGCCTGGCAGAGCCGCTCGATCACGCGCCAGACGTCGGGCGACAGGCGCTCGCGGACCAGTGCCGCGATCCGCGCGACGTTGGCCAGCACCGGGACCAGGCCGTCGGCCGAATCGGTGTCGAAGACGTAGCTGAAGAAGCGCTGGGCGAGCAGCCAGCGCCCCTGGTTGGCCAGTCGGCGCGCGCGTCTGGGCGACAGGTGCTCGAGCGTGACCAGGAGATTCGCCAGCGAATCGGTGCCCGAATAGGCCGCGCTGACCGGGGTATCGCCCTCGAATGCGTTGTACAGCGCTCGAAACAGGCGGGTGGCCCCCTCCGCCCGCTCGAGATAGATTCCCAGCCAGAACAGGTTGTCGGCCGTCCGGCTGGCCAGGTTGCGGTCGCTGCGCTGCAAGCGCAGGGGCCGGTCGAGCAACGAGGGCACGCGCGCGGCCGGGGCGTCCAGATCGGCACGCGGCACCCAGACGTCCTTGTTGGCATGGTTCGGCAGCCGGCCGGGGCCCGCGACGCCGTCGGCATCCGCCACCCTGGCGAGCCCGCCCGGCATCAACTCGTAGCCTTCGGCCGTGGCGGCGAGATACAAGCGCACCGTGACCGGCACTGCGCGCAGGCGGCCGCGCTCGTCGAGCGTGGGAGCGTTGGAGACCCGTGGCAGCCGCTGGGCCACGAAGTCCTGCGGCCGCGCGGCGAGTTCCCCGCGCAGGCGGGCCGCATCGGACTGCTCGAGCGCGGCGGCCACGACCTGCCCGGCGGACACGCCGCGGGCCGGCTCGGCAACAGGCTGGAAGCGCAGGTCCTGGAACTCGTCCATCGCGCGCTGCAGACCACCCGGCGCGGCACACCACCAGGAATCGATGTCGTCGATCTCGAGCGTCTCGCCGAGCAGGTGCACACAGGCCTGGGGCAGGAAGCCGGACAGTGCCGGGTTCTCGCCGACCTCGCTGCCCGGCTGGTTGCTGATGATGACCCGACCGTTGCGCGCCGCCTGCATCAGGCCGGCGACACCGTCCACCGAACCGACGTCGAGCTCCAGCGGATCGCAGTCGTTGGTCGGAAGCCGGCGAAGCAGCAGATCGACCGGCTTGAGCCCCTCAACGGTCTTGAGCATCACCCGGCCGTCGCGCACGGTGAGGTCCGGCCCCTGGACCACACCGTAGCCGAGATAACGACCGATGAACGCGTGCTCGAAGTAGTCGGTGCTGCGGCCGCCCTGCGGGGTGAGGACGAGGCAGAGCGGATCGTCCCGACCCGTCAGCGACACGAGATGGTCGCTGTAGTGGCGGAAGAACGCGGCGAGTCGCCGCGTGGCGGCCTGCTCGAAGGCCTCGGGCAGACAGCGCGAGACGATGATGCGGTTCTCCAGCGCATAGCCCAGGCCAGTGGGCGCGCCGACCCGGTTGCGCAGCACCCGCCAGCGGCCGTCTTCGTCACGGACCAGGTCGAAGGCGAGCAGATGCAGATGCGGGTGCGGGTGCCCGGGGGCGTCCGATCCGAGGCAGGGCACCGGAAAATCCCCGCCGCGCCAGTGCACGGCCGGTGG
>JAUIAI010000113.1 GCA_030425615.1 Gammaproteobacteria bacterium | reverse complement strand
AAAATCAGCGGGTTGGCGGACCAAAAAGGCGCGGTATTCTACCAAAAACCGCCGCCCTTCACAATCCGCGGGCTTCCCGCGCAATATCGCCTCAGCCCTGGCGCTGCTTGTGACGCGGATCGCTGCAGATCACACGCACCACACCATTGCGGCGGATGATCTTGCAGTTGCGGCAGATCCGCCGCACCGATGCCATGACTTTCATGATGAGCCTCGCTGGTCCTTGAGCGGTCGCGCCTCAGCGTGCGCGGAAAACGATTCGCCCTCTGGACAGGTCGTAGGGCGTGAGCTCCACGGTGACCTTGTCGCCGGGCAGGATACGGATGTAGTGCATACGCATCTTTCCGGAGATGTGACCGAGAACGACGTGGCCGTTCTCCAGCTTGACCCGGAAGTTCGCGTTCGGAAGGTTCTCGATGACCTCCCCCTGCATTTGAATGACGTCGTCTTTTGCCATGCTCTGTTCCGTCAGAAACCCTTGGCGCCCGACTTGCGCAGCAACGGCTCGTACTGGTGCGACATCATGTAGGCCTGTACCTGTGCCATGAAGTCCATCGTCACCACCACGATGATGAGAAGTGACGTGCCCCCGAAGTAGAACGGCACGTTCCACTGAAGCACCAGGAACTCGGGCAACAGACAGACCAGGGTGATGTAGATCGCCCCAACGAGGGTCAGGCGCATCAGAATCTTGTCGATGTAGCGCGCGGTCTGCTCACCCGGACGGATACCCGGCACGAACGCACCACTCTTCTTCAGGTTGTCGGCCGTCTCACGGCTGTTGAAAACGAGCGCCGTGTAGAAGAAGCAGAAGAAGATGATCGCGAGCGCGTAGAAGATGATGTAGACGGGCTGACCCGGCGAGAGCGTGCCCGCGAGGTCGCGCAGGCCGTTGACGATCGCGCTGTCCGACTCACCTGCCGTGAACCACTGGGCGATGGTGGCCGGGAACAGGATGATCGACGACGCGAAGATCGGCGGAATCACGCCCGACATGTTGAGCTTCAACGGCAGATGCGAACTCTGACCGCCATAGACACGGTTACCCACCTGCCGTTTGGCATAGTTCACCGTAATCTTGCGCTGTCCCCGCTCGACGAAAACCACCGCGGCCGTGACCAGCACCACCAGCGCCACGATGACCAGCACCACGACCGGGCTCATGGCCCCGGTGCTGACGAGATCGCCCATCCCGCCGAGCGCCGCAGGCAGTCCGGCGACGATGCCTGCGAAGATGATGATCGAAATGCCGTTGCCCAGGCCCCGCTCGGTGATCTGCTCACCCAGCCACATCAGGAACATGGTGCCCGTGACCAGCGATACGGCCGACGTGAAACGGAACATGAGCCCCGGATCCAGTACGAGCCCCGGCTGTGATTCGAGCGCGAGGGAGATTCCGATGGCCTGGAATGAAGCCAGTGCCAGCGTGAACCAGCGGGTGTACTTGGTGATGACCCGCCGGCCGGCCTCGCCCTCTTTCTTCAGCGCTTCGAGCTGGGGTACGACCACCGTCAGCAGCTGCATGATGATCGACGCCGAGATGTACGGCATGATGCCCAGCGCGAACACCGAGAAACGCGACAGCGCGCCTCCCGAGAACATGTTGAACATGCCCAGGATGCCGCCCTGCTGGCTCTGGAACAGCGCAGACAGCTGGTCGGGATCGATGCCCGGCACGGGAATGTGCGTACCGATCCGATAGACGATCAGCGCCATCAGCAGGAACATCAGCCTGCGCTGAAGGTCTCCGGACTTGCGGGCCGTCGAAAGAGCGGATTGTGCGGTTGCCACGTCAGCGTCGCCGGTTGGGGTTCAGTGCTCGGGGATGCCGTTCAGGCGACCGAGCCGCCGGCCGCCTCGATGGCGGCCTTCGCACCCTTGGTGGCCGTCAGGCCCTTCAGGGTGACCGCACGCTCGATGGCACCGGACAGGATCACTTTCGCACCTTTGGCCAGCTGCGGCACGATGTTCGCCGCCTTCAGCGTCAGGAGATCGACCTCGGCCGCGTCGAGTTTCTGCAACTCGGACAGACGAACCTCGGCCACGTCGCCGGCCGTGCGCGACTTGAAGCCGCGCTTGGGCAGACGCCGGTGCATCGGCATCTGGCCGCCTTCGAACCCGAGCTTGTGAAAACCGCCGGCTCGGGATTTCTGACCCTTGTGGCCCCGGCCGGCAGTCTTTCCGAGACCGGACCCGATACCGCGGCCCACACGCAGGCGGGATTTCTTGCTGCCGGCGGCAGGTTTGATTGTGTTCAGTCGCATGACTCAGACTCCGAATGGCGCGGTCAGTCTTCGACCCGCACCAGATAGGCGACGCGGGTGATCATGCCCCGCACCGCCGGCGTATCCTCGAGCTCACGGGTCTGGTTGAGCTTCTTCAGCCCGAGACCCAGAACCGTGGCGCGGTGTTTGGCG
Organism: Gammaproteobacteria bacterium; assembly: GCA_030425615.1. Classification (GTDB taxonomy): domain Bacteria; phylum Pseudomonadota; class Gammaproteobacteria; order Burkholderiales; family Burkholderiaceae_E; genus JAUIAI01. Next base: position 4,990 of record JAUIAI010000113.1, on the reverse strand, counting down.
CGAGTGCCGATCGGGCTGCGCACCAGGGTTACTTTCACGGTCTTGTTGCTCATGCCGCGATCTCCTCGACCGATTTGCCGCGCTTGGCGGCAATCTCGGACGGGGTGTTGATGCGCTGCAGCGCATCCAGCGTCGCGCGCACCAGGTTGTAGGGATTGCTGGAACCATGGCTCTTGGCCACGATGTCGGACACCCCGAGAACCTCGAAGACCGCACGCATCGGACCGCCTGCGATGATCCCCGTCCCTTCGGGGGCCCGTGCCACCAGGACCTTCGAAGCACCGTGCCGGCCGATGACCGCGTGGTGCACGGTACCGCCCTTGAGGCTGACCTTGAACATCTTGCGACGCGCCTCGTCCATGGCCTTCTGGACGGCCAGCGGCACCTCGCGCGACTTGCCCTTGCCCATGCCGACCCGGCCGTCTCCGTCGCCCACGACGGTGAGTGCCGCGAAACCGAGGATCCGGCCGCCCTTGACCACCTTCGTCACGCGGTTCACCGCGATCATCTTCTCGCGAAGGCCGTCGTCCCGGTCCTCGGCGCCTACGCGTGCCTGAATTCTTGCCATTTCGTGACTCCCTGCGACCCGATCAGAACTTCAGACCGGCTTCGCGCGCGGCCTCGGCCAGCGCGCGGACGCGCCCGTGGTAGCGATAGCCGGAACGATCGAAAGAAACCTGATCGATGCCGGCCTTGAGTGCCTTTTCGGCGATGGCCTTGCCCACCGCCGACGCGGCACCGACGTTGCCGCCGTTGCCACTGACCTGTCCCTTGACACCGTCCTCGACGGTGGAGGCGGAAACCAGCACCTTCGAACCGCTGGCGTCGGTGATCGAGGCGTAGATGTGCGCGTTCGAGCGGAAGACCAACAACCGGTTGGTCCGCAGTTCGCGGATCTTGATGCGCGTCTGGCGCGCGCGGCGCAAACGGCGCTGATTGCGGTTCGCCATCATTTCTTCTTGGTCTCCTTGAGGGAGATACGCTCGTCCGAATAGCGGACGCCCTTGCCCTTGTACGGCTCGGGCGGGCGGATTGCCCGCAACTCGGCCGCGACCTGCCCGACCTTCTGCTTGTCGGCACCCTTGATCACGATCTCGGTCTGGCTGGGCGTCTCGGCCGTGACACCCTGCGGCAGCTTGTAGACCACCGGGTGCGAGAAGCCGAGCGACAGATTCAGACTCTGACCCTGGGACTGGGCACGATAGCCCACGCCGACGAGCGACAGACGCTTCTCGAATCCTTTCGTGACCCCATGAACCATGTTCGCGATGAGAGCGCGGAACGTGCCGGAAAGCGCGTGCGCTTCGCGGCTCTCGTCGGCGGCCACGACCGTCAGCGCGGAATCTTCGCGCTCGATGCGGACGCCGGGGTGCAGAGCCTGGGACAGGGTTTCCTTGCCGCCCTTGACCGTGATGGCCTCGGCGCTCAGGTTGATGTCGACGCCGTTCGGAACCTCGATCGGCAGACGTGCAACGCGTGACATGTTGAACTCCGATTCAGGCGACGTAGCCGATGACTTCACCGCCCACGCCATTGGCACGGGCGTGACGGTCGGTCATCACACCCTTGGACGTGGTGACGATGGCCACTCCGAGACCGTTCATGACCTTGGGCAGATCGTCGCGCGCCTTGTAAACACGCAGCCCGGGCTTGGATACCCGCTCGATACGCTCGATCACCGGCTGGCCGGCGTAGTACTTGAGCTGCACCTGCAGTTCGGGGTGCTTGCCGTCGCGCTTGACCTCGAACGCCTCGATGTAGCCTTCGTCCTTCAGCAACTGGGCAATGGCCACTTTGAGCTTCGACGACGGCATGGAAACCGACACTTTGTCCACCATCTGCGCGTTGCGGATGCGGGTGAACATATCGGCGATGGGATCACTCATGCTCATGGGGGATTCCTTTACCAGCTCGCCTTGATCACACCCGGCACCTCGCCGGCCATTGCCGCCTGGCGCAGCTTGTTGCGCCCCAGACCGAACTTGCGGTAAGTACCGCGCGGACGGCCCGTGATCTCGCAACGGGCGCGCAGCCGTGTCGGGCTGGCGTCACGCGGGAGCTGCTGCAGCTTCAACCGGGCCTGATAGCGCTCTTCCTCGGTCTTGGACTGATCGTTGATGATCGCCTGCAGCGCCGCACGCTTGGCCGCATACTTCTTGACCATCTTGGCGCGCTTCAGGTCGCGGTTGATCATTGCAAGTTTCGCCACGTCTACCTCTCAGGTGCGGAACGGGAACTTGAAGGCCGCCAGAAGGGCCTTCGCTTCCTCGTCGGTCTTGGCGGTGGTGGTGATGCTGATGTTCAGCCCCCGGACCTTGTCGACTTTGTCGTACTCGATCTCGGGGAAGATGATCTGCTCGCGCACACCCATGTTGAAGTTGCCCCGGCCGTCGAAGGCCTTGGCCGACACGCCGCGGAAGTCCCTCACCCGCGGAAGGGCGATGGTGACCAGGCGATCCAGGAACTCGAACATGCGCTGGCCGCGCAGCGTGACCATGCAGCCGATGGGGTAGCCCTCGCGGATCTTGAAGCCGGCGATGGCCTTGCGGGCCTTGGTGACCACGGCCTTCTGACCGGCAATCTGGGTGAGATCCGCCGCGGCGTTCTCGACCATCTTGCGATCGGCCACGCCCTCGCCCACGCCCATGTTCAGCGTGATCTTGGTGAAGCGCGGCACTTCCATCGCGGACTTGTATCCGAACTGCTTCATCAGCGCAGGTGCAACCTGCTCGCGATACTGTTGCTGGAATCGAGCCATGACGTTATGCCTTCACGATCTCGCCGTTGGACTTGTACACGCGCACCCGCGTGCCGTCCTCGAGCGTCTTGATGCCGACCCTGTCGCCCTTGCCCGTGGCGGGATTGAAGAGCATGACGTTCGACTGGTCGATCGGCATGGTCTTGTCGGCGATGCCGCCCGCGATGCCACGCATCGGGTTCGGACGCTGGTGTTTCTTGACGACGTTGACGCCTTCGACGATCACCTGCCAGTCGTTGACACGCTGCAGCACAGTGCCGCGCTTGCCCTTGTCCCGACCGGCGATGACCACGACCTCGTCGCCCTTACGAATCTTCTTCATGGCGGATTCCTCAGAGCACCTCGGGAGCCAGCGAGACGATCTTCATGAACTTCTCGGTGCGAAGCTCACGCGTGACCGGCCCGAAGATGCGCGTGCCGATGGGCTCGAGCTTGGCGTTGAGCAGCACGGCGGCATTGCCGTCGAAGCGGATCAGCGACCCGTCCGGACGACGCACGCCCTTGGCGGTACGCACGACCACGGCGTTGTAGATCTCGCCCTTCTTCACGCGACCGCGCGGCTGGGCTTCCTTGATCGACACCTTGATGATGTCGCCGATGCCCGCATAGCGCCGTTTGGAGCCACCGAGCACCTTGATACACATGACTGAGCGTGCGCCGGTATTGTCGGCGACGCCCAGCGTCGACTGCATCTGGATCATTTTTTCACTCGCCCCAACTTGATCCATCCACGGCAGCGCCGCTCGATGGTCAGTATTGGTCCCGTACGGGTCTGGATACCGCCCCGGCCCGAAGAAGACCGACGACGGCATGTGATCTGATGGCTGGCGGCCTGCTCCGGCGGACCCGGCGGACCTCCAACTCTCAGCGCCTTGGCCGGGCAAGTGAACCTGCCCTGCAAAAGCGAAGCCTTACATTATATGCCGGGCCGCTGACAACCGCAAGCGACCCGACACAGCTCGTTCAAACCTGGACGGCCTCTGCCAGCCGGCGGGTCACGATCCAGCTCTTGCGCTTGGAAATGGGCCGCCCCTCCTGGATCTCCACCGTGTCGCCCTCGTTATAGGGCTGTTCGGCATGGGCCAGGTACTTCTTGGACCGGACGATGTACTTCCGGTACAGCGGGTGCGCCATGCGCCGCTCGACGAGCACCGCCACGGTCTTGTCCATCTTCGCGCTGACCACCTTCCCGACCAGGGTCCGCGTGCGCTTGCCGGAACTCTTTTCCGTTTCGCTCATTGTTCGTTTGCCTTCTCGCGCAGCAGGGTGTGCACCCGGGCGATGTCGCGCCGGTTACGACGAAGCTGAGCCGTGTTGTTCAGTTGCTGCGTGGCGTGCTGCATCCGCAGCGAGAAGCCGGCCTTGTAGAGCTCGGTGAGCTCGGTACGCAGCGCCGCGGCGTCCTTGCCGCGCATTTCCTTGAGATCCATGTCGGATGACCTCGCTTACATGCCCGTCATGCGGGAGACGAAGATGGTCGGCAGCGGCAGCTTGGCCGATGCCAGGCGGAACGCCTCGCGAGCGAGCGATTCGTTCACCCCGTCCATCTCGTAGAGCACCTTGCCGGGCTTGATCTCGGCAACCCAGTACTCGGGATTACCCTTGCCCTTACCCATCCGCACCTCGGCGGGCTTCGACGAAATGGGCTTGTCCGGAAAGATGCGGATCCAGATGCGGCCGCCCCGCTTGATGTGGCGGGTCATGGCACGACGCGCGGCCTCGATCTGGCGAGCGGTGAGGCGACCGCGGCCGGTCGACTTCAGGCCGAACTCCCCAAAGGCCACGGTGTTGCCGCGGGTGGCCAGGCCGGTGTTCCGGCCCTTCTGCTCCTTGCGGTACTTGCGGCGTTTCGGTTGCAGCATGTTGATTCCCTCGGATTATTCCTGAGCGCCTTCGGCCGGCGCACCCGCACCGTCACCGTCGCGGTTCTCACGACGCCTTCCCGAGCGCTGACCCCCCGGTCCGCGGCGACGCGGGCGACGGTCTTCTCGCTCGCCCCCGGGGGCGTCACGGTCCGCGCCCTGCGGGGCGTCGGCCGCGCAGAGATTCTCGCCGTGGTAGACCCAGACCTTGACACCGATGATTCCGTAGGTGGTCGTGGCCTCGGCGAAGCCGTAGTCGATATGTGCACGCAGCGTATGAAGCGGCACCCGACCCTCGCGGTACCACTCGGTCCGTGCGATCTCCGCCCCGTTCAGACGGCCCGCGCACATGATTTTGATGCCCTGGGCC
>JAUIAI010000958.1 GCA_030425615.1 Gammaproteobacteria bacterium | reverse complement strand
TGCGCCAGGAACTGCGCCGGCGCAAGGTGGATCTGGACGCGCCGGCGCTGCGGAGCGCCGGCCGTGGCGCTCTGCAGCTGGCGCTGTTCGAGGAGACCGCGGAGGCACGCCTGATCCAGCCCACTTTCGTGGTCGATTACCCCGTCGAAGTCTCGCCCCTGGCGAGGGAGAGCGACACGCGCCCGGGAATCACCGAAAGGTTCGAACTCTTCATCGCGGGGCGCGAAACAGCCAACGGCTTCTCCGAACTGAACGACCCGGACGACCAGGCTGACCGATTCCAGCGGCAGGTTGCCGCCAAGGACGCCGGCGACGAGGAAGCCATGTACTTCGATGCCGACTACATCCGTGCGCTCGAAGTCGGCATGCCGCCGGCCAGCGGCTGCGGCATCGGCATCGACCGGCTCGTGATGTTGCTCACCGACAGCCCGAGCATCCGCGATGTGATCCTCTTCCCTGCGCTGAAGCGCGACACCACGACCTGAAGCCCGTCGGCTTTATGGACCTGCTGATCCGCAGTTACGACCTCATGGAACTGCAGCGCCTGCGAGTGGAGCTGGCCGCGCGTGGGATCGACGTCTATATGAGCGACGAGTTCACCTACGCGATCCCGGGCCTGCCGGGGGCCGAGCAGCCGCGAGCGCTCTGGGTCACGGAGCCCGAGGATCTCATGCCGGCCCGCCGGATCGTCGCCGACCTCGTCGGAGAGGAACGGCTCGCCGATGCCGAGCGAGACGGAAAACCCGTCCCCCCGGCCGGGGATCGGGTACGCGGCCGACCCAGGCGCGGGCCGGCTGGCGTCATCCATCTCATCTGGGGCATCATCGTACTGTTGATCGTCGCAACACTCTGGGCCGAAGCCTGACCGGGCCCGGACAAGGCCAACCGAATGCATGCCGTAGTTCTGCTGAAACTGCACGCCGATTACAACGCATGGTTCAACGCGCGTTTGCTCGACGCCGCCCAGCGCCTGAGCCCGGATGAACGAGAGCAGGACCTCGGCGCGTTCTTTGGCTCGGTGGATGGCACCTTGAACCACCTGTTGATCGGCGACAGCATCTGGTTGCGCCGCTTCTCGCAGGCGGAGGGTCCCGCGGCGGAATTCCTTCGGCATCACCTGGATTCGCTCTGCCCCGATTCGCCGCTCGACAGCATCGTGGCGAGGGGCCAGGACGCCATCAGGGTGCACCGGGAGGCGCTCGACGCCACGATCTC
>JAUIAI010000112.1 GCA_030425615.1 Gammaproteobacteria bacterium | reverse complement strand
GCAGGACATCGGCTCCCTGGTCGTATTCAGCGAAGGCCGGCTGGTGAGCATACCCACCAGCCGGCCTTCGCTGAATACGACCAGGGAGCCGATGTCCTGCTCGGCCATGATCTGCACGGCCTCGGACAGGCGGCTCTCCGGCGTAACGGTGAACAGCGTGTTGCCCTTGACCTTGAGCACTTCGCGCACTTTCATGGAAGTCTCCGGTAATCCGATCGCTCGAACGTCGGTTCATGGTAACTAGCGTCGTTGCCGCCGACAAGCGGGAGGAGTCCGGGTGTCGCGACCGGAACAGACGCCTGGCGCCATCCGCGGGTCATCGGAAACCCTGGCGTCAACGCAGGATCCCGACGACGAGAGCGGCCAGTTCGTCCTCGCTGAACGGCTTGGCCAGGAAATGGTTCGCACCAGCCTCGAGCGCGAGGGCGCGCACGCGTGACGAGGCGCGCGAGGTGATCATGATGATGGGCAGTCCCTGCATGCCCGGCATCGCGCGAACCGCGCGGGTGAGTTCGAGCCCGTCCATTCCCGGCATCTCGAGATCGAGCACCAGCAGGTCCGGACGCTGGCGGTGCAGGCGCTCCAGGGCCTGGGCACCGTTCTCGGCGGATTCCGTGGCGAACCCCAGATCGGCCAGGAATCGGGTCGTCGCCTGACGCACGCTGACCGAGTCGTCTACGACCATGCAAACCGGCAGAGTGCCGGCGGGCTGGGGCAGCGCGCGGGCGTCCACTGCAGCGGCATTCGTCGTACTGACCGCCTCCGGGAGATCGATCACGGGGGCGATCGCGCCGTCGCCCAGGACCGCGGCACCATCGATACCCGGCAGGCGCGGCATGTAGGCCGCCAACTCCCGGATCATCGCCGGTCGCGCGGGCCCCGGGTCCGGAACGACAAGCATGCATTCGCGCCCGCCGGGAACCTCGATGCGCATCAGCATCGGGGGCCGGGCCTGGCCCTCGCGCAAGAGGCCGTCGGGCAATCCCAGGACCGTCTCGAGGCTCAGGGCGTCCAGCACCCGGTCCCCCGCCGCGTACCGCCCCCCTTCCGAGCCCCATTCGACGGCCTCGACATCGGCCTGTATCGCGCGCACGCCACGCGTCGACAGCGCCAGGACATGCGAACGTGAGCGCAGGACGAAGACCTGTCGCAGCATCAGCTCAAGCGGGATGTCGATCTGCACGCTCATACCGGCATTGCGCCGCGAACGGACCTGCAGACTGCCACGCAACGCCCGCACGGCCTGGTTGACGACATCGAGCCCGATGCCGCGGCCGCTGATCTGGCTGGCCCGCGCCCGGGTGGAAAAACCCGGCGCGAGCACGAGCTGCTCCGCGGCCGCCCGGTCCAGCGGGAGATCCTCGGCGAGCAACCCGAGCGCCCGGGCCCTCCGTTCGACGGCCGCCAGATCGATTCCCGCTCCGTCGTCCTGGACCGTCACGCTCAGCCACCCGCCGGCAGAGGCAAAGCCGACCAGGACCCGGCCCTGAGGCGGCTTGCCCGCGGACACCCGCGCCGCGGGCGGCTCGATCCCATGCGCGACGGCATTGCGCATGAGATGGGCCAGCGGCTCGGCGAGCGCATGCAGGGTCGTCTGGTCGACCTGGGTGTGTTCGCCCTCGAAGACGACCTCCGCCTCGCGGTCTTCGAGGCGGCAGGCCTGACGGCACACGCGTCGCAGCCGCGCGCTCAGGCGCGAGGCCGGAACCATTCGCGCGCGCAAGGCCGCCTCGCGCAGACCGTTGTGAAGACGCTCCAGCCGCTCCAGCCGCGCCTGCAGCGCGTCCAGCTGTTCGGCCAGGGAACGGTCCATCTGACGGTTGTCAGCCGCCGTCTCGGCGATACGGCGAGCAACTGACGGCAGGCTCGCGCGGCGCTCGAACACCAGCGGATCGAAGCGTTCGCGGTCATTGACGTCGGCGGCGGCTGCCGCTGCGTCAATGGAAGGATCCGAAGCGGTGTCCCCCTCTTGCGCCGCCGCGATGGAGAGGCGGTCGAGTTCGCCCGCGAGGGTCTGCATGCGTTCGTCGTTGCCGCGCATCGAGCGGTGCAGCATCCGGAGGCCGTCGGTCGCTTCCTGAACCTGCGCGAGGATGGCGAGCGCCTCGCCGATCCGCTCCAGTGCGTCCCCGCCGATGGCCGGTGCGACGGCCGCGGACAGTGTTGCGGGGACGGCCCGCGATTCGGCCCCCGCCGATGCGTCACCTTCGTCCGGCGGCCCGTCGTCCACGGCTTGGACGTCGACATCGACATCGACGTCGGCCTGCGCCCCCGGTGAGGCGGGTGGGTCGACCATGTCATCCGCGGTGCCGGCCGGCTTCCCGTCCACGCCGGGTTCGGGCACCAGCACCGCGCCCCGCGCGCGCGCCATCCGGATGATGGCTTCGCGCGACAGGGCGGACACGGGCTGCGCGGCCTCCGGTGACTCGATCATCTCTGCCAGGACGTCCACGCCGTCCGCGAACAGCGTGGGATCGGCCTGCCGACCGTCTTCCAGCAGGTCTTCCAGCCAGTGCGCGATGGTCGCGATGCCGTTCAGCCCGACCGTCGTGGCTGCGCCCTTGATGGTGTGTGCGATGCGCCGGGCCTCGGCCGCGGCGCCCTCCTCGGCCCTGCCCATCGCCGTCACGGCGGCCTCGAAGGCGCTCATCGCCGCCGGCAACTCCAGGCGGAGTTCGTCGAAGACCTCGGGATCGGCATCGGCGGCGAGCCCTCGCGGCCAGGGATCCGCAGGCCCGTCTTCGTCGGGTGCGGTTTGCGCCGAATCGACGACGCGCAACTGACTCAGCCGCCGCCGCACGCCGTCCAGAGTCGAAGCGCCGACCCAGCCGGATTCAGCGTGCGGTGCCAGCGCGCGCGCAAGCCGGGCGGTGTCCGGAGATTCGAACCACGCGTTCCAGTTCGCCGCCCAATCCAGCCAGGAAAGCGGCAGCGAGGCATCGTCGGCCTCCCGCAGCGAATCCCGAAGGCCCCGCGCCGTGGCGGCGAACACGGGCTCGAGTGCGCCCAGACCGATGTGCCGGCACGCAAGCCCGAAGCCGGGCATCTGCTCGACGACGTGCGCAAGCGCCGCGCGCGGGTCGCCGTCCAGTCCCTCGAGATCGGCGATCAGCGCCCCGGTGGACTCGGTCATCAGCGCGAGCGCCTCCGCCGTGGCCTCGACGGTTGGGTCGGCAACCGGCCCGCCTCCGGCCAGCCGCCGCAGGTCGTCGGCAAGAGACGTCCGTCCGGCTTCGAGTTCGGACGCCCGGCCGTCACCGAACTGCGGCCATTGCCGCGGCGCGTCCAGCAGCAGATCGGCCCGCGAGTCGTCACCGCCCCCCGCACAGACGGCCATCAGCGCGCCGACCCACGGCTCCACGGAACGCGCCCGCAGGCCCGCCGAATCGCCGGAACCCAGGTAGGCGGCGATGCACCGGGTGACTCGCGCCAACGCCTGCAGACCGGCATCCGCGGCTTCGCGTTCGAGTTCGCCCAACGCCCGCGACACGCGTGCCCGCCAACGCCGGCGCCGCCCGCGGCCGCGGGTCTCAGCGCCGCCCTCGAGGGCGTCGAGGACCCGCACAGCCGCGGCCGCGAGCGACTCGCGCGCATCCGTCGTGACGATCGTGTCGGCCAGCGCCGCCATCAGGGCGTCGCCCCCCGACCGGGCGCGAGACGGGCGAGCAACGCGCGCGCACTGTCGTTCAGGCGCTGCACCTGCCCATGCTGTCGACGCAAGGCCCGGGCACCGGCCTCCGCGGCACCGTCGACCGTTCGCAACCGTTCCAGGAGGCCGTCCGTTAGGCGGAGGGCCTCCGACGCCGGCTGCTCACCCTGTTCGATCGCACGCAGTGCGCGCTCGCCGGAGGTCAGGGCGGAGCCCAGCGCCCGCGCGTCTTCCGCGACCGAGCCGCGCACGCGCTCGATCTCGTCGAGCGCCTCGTTCACGGCCACGCCCACCGCCGCGGTCTCGCGCCGGATGACCTCGGCCTGACGACGGATCTGATCGGCCGACTCACGCGCCGAATCCGACAGTCGACGGACCTCGTCGGAGAACTCCCCCTGCATTTCGAAGGAACCGGCGCCCTGCGTCTGCAGTGAGGCATTCAATGCAGCCACGCGCGTTCGCTCCGCGATGGTCAGGAGAATGCCGACGATCTCGCCGATCTCCTGGCTGCGCTCGCCGAACAGCTTGATACGCTTCTCGGTGGCGCTCAGCAGCCGCGACGCACCTGCCAGGGCATCAGTGGCAGCGTCCATCGAACCCCCGCCGTCGGTCTGCAGCCGTCGCAGCCGACGAGCCGCCTGGTGCAGCGCCTGGCTGCCGTCGGCGGAACGCGCGAGCCCTTGACGCAGGCGGTCCAGTTCAGTGAGCACCTCGCCCAGGACCTGCCGCTGGGTCCCGAATGCCGCATCGGCCTGATCGAACTCGGCCTCGATCTCGTGAGCCGCATTGACCGCCAGGCTCGCCTGCTCGCCCAGGGCGGACGCGCTCGCCTGCAAATGCGCCAGGGCCGCATTCAACGGCTCGCCGAGCGATGTCCCGTCCGCCTCGAGACGCGCCGTGTAGTCGCCCCGGCGCACCAGATCCTCGAAATCTCTGGCCACCCGCGCAACGTCCGTCGGCGCGCCCGTTCCCTGCACCGCATCCCCGGCCACGTCGGCGGGGACGACCGCCGCTTCGATCCGGGCCGGCGTCACCGGCCCTGCCTGCGCGATACCCGCGGGGCCGGCGCCGTCCCGGACACGGGTCTCCACGGGCGCCATGGGGCGCCGCGAGGCGAACCGCGCGAGCACCAGCGCCGCGCAGACGACGAGGACGAATGCGACCAGGGCGAGGCGCCAGGCCGCGCCGCCGAGGGCGGGAGGCCCGGGCCGTGCGCGCGCCACGAGATGCCATACGCTGCCGTGAAGACCCAGACGAACCGCCGCCGCCGATTCGTCCGGGCCGAGCATCACCGACGAAACCGGCACCGCCTCGCCGAGATCCGCCAACAGCGGCTCGAGTTCATCCGACGCCGTACCGTCGGTCGGGACCTGCCACCGGAATCCGGCGGGCGCCTGCTCCGGAACGGGCAATGGCGCCTGCAGATCCGTGAGCAGCCAGGCCAGCAGGCGCTGGCCGATTCGGACGGGCGCAATCGCCAGCACGCTCACCCGGGCGCGTGCCGGATCGATCCGCGGCCGGCCGACCCGGATCGGATCGGACCCCGACGCTTCACGAAACTCGGCGACCCGCGACGGCGGCGGAGCGGACCCACCGGCCGATGCGATCACCACGAGGTCGGACGGGCGGAGCAGCCAGGGGCCCGCCGTGCCGCCGTGCAGGCCCTCACGTGCGGCCCAGTCGGCCAGATCCACGGACTGCCCCGCCGAGAGGGCATCGATCGCCAGGCGGCGCAGCGTATCGCTGCCGGCGCTCGAAAGAAGTCGTCCGAGACCGGCGGCAAGATCGTCATTCACCGCGGCACCATGGCCGGCGGCCAGGGATGCGAGGCGCGCGCCGGCCGTGGCCTGTGCCTGCAGCCGCTGATCGCTCCACACCATGGCCAGTGCCGCAACGACCACCAGGACGACGGCGGTCACGACAGCGCCGACGGCCGGCCGCAGGGGCACGGCCCGAGAGTCGGCGGCGCGACTGCGGAGCGAGGTCATGCCGCCGCAGCCGCGCGGTACGGCTCCGTCCTCAGTGCCGCGAGCGCGTCCACCATCCGGTCCACCGAGCATTCGTACCAGATGCGCGCGCCGTCCTCCGCTCGCCAGGCCTGGCCGGCTATCCCGAGCGGATCTTCCTTTGCGTCCGGATGACTTGCCGCGACCCCGCCAGCCAGTGGCTGGACCTGCACGGGTTCCGGAACCCCGCAACCGGTCAGGCCGACCGCGAGCGTCCCCTCACGCAGAACCAGCACGTCCCGTTCGTCCAGCGTCGGCATGGCGCCCTCGCCACCGTCTCCGACGTCGAAGACCGGCAGCGGCAGACCCTCGAGGTTGAGCAGTCCCCGCAGCCGGGGCATCGCGCGCGGAACCGGGTAGATCCGTGCCGACACCAGGACCCGAACCGGAACGTCACCGGGTAACAGCATTCGCAGTCCGAGGATCCGCACGCCGAAGCGGCGCGTGAACCCGGTTGCAGGCTCGTGACGCTCCGGCGGGAGAGCATCGCCGTGCAAGGCCGCGGGCGCGTCCGTCCCGGATCCGGGTCCGGCGTCAGCCACTGGCGGCTCGCCGGCGCGACCTCGACCGGCCGGATCGGACGGCGCCCGACGACGACGGCGTCGTCCGGTCCGGAGGATGGGATTGGCCGGCGTCGGCCGGCCGTGGCGGGCGAAGCACCGCGACCAGATCGTCGATGGCGAGGGTCTTGCGCAACTGCGCCATGACCTCTGCCTGCAGACGCGCAGGCTTGATCGGCTTGCGAAGGTAGGCCGCGCAGCCGGCGAGCGCGCCCCGCGCGAGATCGATGGGGGTGCCCCGATGGGTGAGCAGTACGACGGGCATGGAAGGCGCCAGCCGACGCAACTCGCGAGTCAGCGTGAACCCGTTCTCGCCGGGCATCACGACGTCCACGAGGGCGAGTTCGAAGTGGCGGCTGCGCGCGACGTCCAGGGCCATGGCCGCGTCCGAGACCGCGACACTGTCGATCCCCCAGCGCCCGAGTGCCCGAACGAGCTGTCGCCGCACCGTGGGGCTGTCGTCGACGACCAGCACCGTGACCCCGGGCGGGCGGGGATCCGCCTTGATCGGCGGGCCGGCGGCGACTCCGGCCGGCACGGCTTCGGTGCGCCCCGCCTGAAACTCGGGTTCAGGGTCGGTTCCGGGTGCGCGGACCGAGCGCGGTGGATGTGGGCGTACGTTCAGGGCCGGAGGCAACCGGGTGGCCGGCAGCAACGTGTCACAAAACCCGCTCAGGGGGACGCTGAGCGTGGCCGACACCTTGTCATCGTCCGTCGGGGCGGGCTCGACCGCGATGGCCGTGGCGCGCCCGCGCCGGCCGAGTCCGGCGAGGGCCCGGTCGGCGACCGGCCCCCGGGCATCGGGCGCAACCTCGGGCGGGACGGGCGCAACCTCGGGCGGGACGGGCGCACCCTCGGGCGAAGCCGCCGAGGCCGCTTCGCGGCGGGCGTCCTCGCGGCCGCGGAACACCTGGGGAGCCGGCGTGCGCGGCTCCATCTCCGCGCGCACGATCCGGTTCAGCGTGGGCAGCAGCTGCAACGGCAGCTTGTCGAGCTCGATGGCGTAACGGCCGCGCGGCTCGCGCCCGTCCGGCACCACCACGACCACCGGAACCGGACGCCGCGCCGCCCGTGCCCGGGCGGCTGCTTTCCTCTTTCCATCCGGAATGGGCGTCGCATAGTGGAAGGCATGAGTGAAGAAATTCCGTCTGTGTTGCGCGCGATGGTGATGGTCGCGATTGCCGTCCTGGGTCTTGTCACGCCGGCGATCGGCGCGGAGTCGCCGATCGCCTTGGTCATTCACGGAGGG
>JAUIAI010000957.1 GCA_030425615.1 Gammaproteobacteria bacterium | reverse complement strand
AGTCGGGCCTCGTATAGCGGCGGCACCGGCGGTGGCAGGGATTCGAGCGCCACCCGTGTGATCAGTCCCCTCGGATCGTTCTTGAAATTCGCCATTCCGGCGCTGCCGTTGTTGATCACCGATATCCGCCGCCCATCGGCCGCACCAAGCCCCCGGGCCACCGGCAGGCAGGTGTGCGAGCTGGCCAGCACGTCCAGCGTCAACGCGGCCAGACGATCACCGAGCCCGTCTGCGATGCTTCGTTCGAGCTGGTCTTCCGCGAGTCCCCAACCTGCAAGCGAAAGATCGTCGCCGTGAGTGATGCCGACCCGGCATTCTCCGACCGAGACCATCGAAACCGCAGGCAGCGAAGCCAGGCCCGCGACACGCGGCCCGAGTGCACGCTCAGCCGTTCGGGCCAGCCGACCCATGATCTCGTTCGACCAGGCGACGGTTTCGTCCGACACGCTCTCGGGATAGGCACAGCCGCAACCGATCTCCGCGCTTCGACCGGCCGCGATCTCTGTCTCGACGTTCCCGCGCAAGGCATCGTGACGAAACACCCGCTCATCGACGTCCGCGAACATTCCGGGTTCGATGTCGAACCAGTGAAAGTCGCCGTTGAACACCATGCGCGGTGCCTGGCCCTTCTCGGCCGCGAACAAGGTTTCGATCTGCGCGAGCGCGAACGGATTACCGTATAGCCCGCCCACGACGTAGAGGACGTCCGCGGATTCGGGAGTTCCCGCGAGCGTCGCGCTCCAGTCCAGTCTGTAATCCGTGGGGCAGACCCGGCCGGCGGCGGCGCGGGTCTGCGCATTCGCCTCAGCCATTGGAGGCCAGCGCGGGCTCTTCCGTCTCCAGCGCGCCGCCGCACGAACTGCCTTGTCCGGCCGTACAACCGTAGCAGTGGTCACGCACCGCGATCGGCGCCCCGGTCAGCCGCTGCGGGTCGAGCGAGGCAATGTGCGGCCGTTCTCCGGCACCGGGCATTGCCAGCCCCAGCATCTGATTGAAGTCGCAATCGTAGACGTACCCCTGCCAGTCGACGCTGATCAGGTCGCGGCACATGACCGCCTCCAGGTTCTCCTCGTGATGCGCCTCGCGCAGCAGATCCATGTAGGCGTCGAAACCGCCCTTGCTGATAAGCGTGGAGCCGAATCGCTGGATCGGCATGTTCGCAAGCGTGAACAGGTTCGTGAACCGCACGCCGAAGTTGTCGCCGAGGAAGCGCTGAT
>JAUIAI010000111.1 GCA_030425615.1 Gammaproteobacteria bacterium | reverse complement strand
GCGTGGGCCCGGCTCGCGGGGACCGGGGTGACCGCCGACGCCAGCAGTCTGGCCGCCCTCTCGAACACGCGGGTGTTCTCGTGTTCGGGCGGCGCGTCCATGACGATCAGCGGGGAAACCGCCGGATCCCGCGGCTGAATGCGGAAGTAGCGGCGAAAGCTCGCGTCGCTCGAGGCGGGTGCCAGCGAGTGCGGATCATGGCCGGCGGCGGCGGGCTCGTGCTGCAGCCAGTCGAGCATCGCGCCAAGGCGTGAGTCGGGTTCGGTGGGTTTCATGCGGGTTCCTATAATACGGCGCCCGAGGCCGGCCGATGGGAGGCCATCCACCCCCGTGCGCCTTCCCGATGTTCGATGCGGCGATGCCGCCCGCGCGTCGGGGCCGAACCGACGACACAGCGGCTCCAGCCGCGACCGATGCTGACAATCCAGAGACGGCATGCGCCTCACTGAACCCGAGCCCGGCGCCCCTGCGGATCCCGCGCAGGCGAAGCCGCGAGCCCCGCACGGCCTGGCCTGGGCGGGGGCGTTCGCGCTCCTGCTGCCGGCCCTGGCGGCCGCCCAGAGTCCGCCGGTGACGCTCAAGCTGGAGCGCGAGTTCGGTGCGGCAGCCCGTGGCGACGACAGCGCGCGGCCGATCTTCGCCGAGGGCGAGCGCATCGAGACCGAGGGCGAGCGGCTGATCATCGAGGGCGATGCCAGCGTGCGGCGCGGCGACACCCGGATCGGCTCGTCGCGGATCGAGTACGACAGGGGAACCGAGGAACTGAGCGCTGAAGGGGGCGTGAGTATCAGCCGGGCCGGCGCGCTGTTCACCGGACCGAGCCTGAAACTCAATCTGGGGTCGAGCACGGGTGTCTTCGAATCCCCGAGCTACGAGCTGTCCACGAGCGGGGGCCGAGGCACCGCGGACCGGGTGGTCTTCGAGGGCGAGGGGCGCAGCGTGCTCGAGGGAGCCACCTACAGCACCTGCCCCTGCGACGCGGAGGACTGGTATCTGCGCGCGGACACGCTCACGCTGGACAATGAGGAGAACGAGGGTCAGGGGCGCAACGCGAGCCTGCACTTCCGGGGGCTGAAGCTGTTCACGCTGCCGGTATTCTGGTTCCCGCTCAGCGACGAACGCCGCAGCGGCTTCCTGCCGCCGAGCCTGGCGCTCACCAACCGGACGGGTGCGGAGCTCGAGGTTCCCTACTACTGGAACATCGCGCCGAACTACGACATGACCTGGACGCCGCGGATCATGTCGCGGCGCGGACTGCAGGTGGGCGGTCATTTCCGCTATCTGCAGCCTGACTATGACGGCGATCTGCGCGGCGAAGTCAATCCCAACGACTGGGTCAACAGCGAGACCCGTTTCCAGTGGTCGTTGCAGCACCGCATCCGGGAACTCGCCGGCTGGCGCGGGGTCCTGGACCTGAACGGCATCTCGGACGACGAGTACTTCCTGGACTACGGCCGTTCGATCATCGCGACGTCCGAACGCAACCTGCCGCGCGACCTGCTCCTCACCCGGGGCTGGGGGCCCTGGCAGGTGCTGTTCCGGGCGACCCAGTACCGCAGCATCCTCGATGCCCGCGACGCGCCGCCCTATCAGCGCCTGCCCCAGCTGCGGCTGACCAACACGGTGCGCAACTGGCGCGGCATGGACGTCTCGACCCTGATCGACGCCACCTATTTCACGCGTCGACTGGACGATGCGATCGAAGGGCTGCGGGTGGTCGTCAACCCCCGCATCAGCTATCCGATCCGGCGTCCGGGCTGGTTCGTCGAGCCGCGGCTGAGCGTTCACGCGAGCGCCTACCGGCTGGACTCCAACCCGGGCGCGGAGACCGGCATCAACCGGGCGCTGCCCACGTTCGAGGTCGACTCCGGCCTGGTCTTCGAGCGCGACACGCGCTTTCTCGGCCGCCCCATGGTGCAGACCCTGGAGCCGCGTCTGTACTACGCGTGGACGCCGTATCGCGATCAGTCGGACATTCCCATCTTCGATTCGGGCGTGACCGAGTTCGGCTTCGGGCAGCTGTTCTCGCCCAACCTGTTCGTCGGCCACGACCGGATCGCGGACGTCAACCAGCTGACGGCCGCCGTTGTGAGCCGGATGATCGATCCGGGGTCCGGTGCCGAGCAGTTCCGCTTCGCGATCGGGCAGCGGCTCTACTTCACGAGCCAGCGCGTCGAGTTTCCGGGCCTGGTGGCCCGAACGGACCGCCGCTCCGACGTCTTGCTGGCGGCGGCGGGCGAGCTCGGCGGGGGCATCAGTTTCGACAGCGGCGTCCAGATCAGCCTCGTGGACACACGGGTGCCCCGCCTGAGCCTCACGATGCGCTACCGCCCGGGCGACGACCGCATCCTGAACTTCGGCGCCCGCTACCAGCGAGGCGAGCTGGGTCAGATCGACACCTCGTTCCAGTGGCCGCTGAACAGGCGGTGGACGCTCATGGGCCGCTTCAACTATTCCTGGCTCGACCAGCAGATCAACGAGGTGGGTGAACTCGAGCCTACCCGCCCCGGGGTCATCGAGGCCCTGATCGGTGCACAATATTCGTCCGATTGCTGGGCGACGCGTCTTGCGGTGCAGCGTTTCGTGACCGCCGAGAACCAGCGCACCACGGCGTTCTTCCTGCAGTTCGAGTTCAGCGGGCTCGGCCGCATCGGAACGGACCCGCTGACCATCCTGCGCCGCAACATCCCTGGTTTCCGTGTGCCCCGCTCCCTGGACGAAACAACGGATCGCTACATTGACTATCGCTGAATTCCTTTCGTGGCCCCGGCTGCGCCGACTGGCCGTCGCCGTCGGGATCATGATGTCCGTGACGGTAGGCTGGGCGCAGAGCGTGCGCCCGGTGGACCGCGTGGTCGCCGTGGTCAACGACGGTATCGTCACCGAGCGCGAGCTGGCGGCCCGCGTGGGCGTGGTGCGCGTCACCGACCCCCGCGCCGCCGCGAGCCTGTCCGAACAGTCGCTGCGCGAGCAGGTGCTGGAGCAGATGGTGCTCGAGCAGGCGCTGGTCCAGCGTGCCCGCGAGCGCGGCATCACCATCGACGAGGGGCAGATCGACCGCGGTCTGGAAGCGATCGCTTCGAACAACCGGGTCACCGTCGATACGTTGCGTCGACGCCTCGAGGCCGAAGGCGCATCCATCGACGCCTTCCGTGAGCAGATCCGCGCGCAGATCGCCGAAGTC
The DNA here is from genome assembly GCA_030425615.1 of Gammaproteobacteria bacterium. Taxonomy (GTDB): domain Bacteria; phylum Pseudomonadota; class Gammaproteobacteria; order Burkholderiales; family Burkholderiaceae_E; genus JAUIAI01. The sequence continues at coordinate 4,331 of JAUIAI010000111.1, read as the reverse complement.
AGGCTGCGCGAACTGGAGGTCGAGTCCACGCTGCGCGTCAGCGACGCGGACGTCGAGGCGTTCCTGGCGGATCCGGCGAACCAGGAGCGTTCGGTCCCCGAATACCGCATCGCGCAGATCTTCCTGTCCCTGCCCGAGACTCCCGATCCGGAATTGCTGGCGCAACGCACCGAACGGATGCGCGCCGTGCGGGAGCGTGTCCGCCAGGGGGAGTCGTTCGAGACCCTGGCGCGAGAAATCTCCGAAGGCGCGGAGGCGGAGCAGGGCGGTTCCTTCGGCTGGCGTTCGGCCGATCAGCTGCCCGGGCTCTTCGTGTCCGCGATCGAGCCGCTGTCGGTGGGCGATACGAGCGACATCGTGCGCAGTCCGGCGGGTCTTCACCTTCTGAAACTGCAGGAGCGGCGGGGCGGTGGCAGCGGCGCGGGTGGCGAGCCGCTGCAGCAGACACGCGTGCGGCACATCCTCATCCGCACGGGGGTCGGCGGCCGCAGCGAAGCCGAGGCCAGGCAGTTGCTGGACCGTGTCCGGTCGCGGCTGGTCGATGGCTCGGCCCGGTTCGAGACCATGGCGCGGCAGTATTCCGAGGACGGCAGCGCGAGCCGCGGCGGAGAACTCGGCTGGGTCGCGCCGGGGAACACGGTGCCCGAGTTCGAGCGGGCGATGGGGGAGCTCGATCCGGGCGAGGTCAGCCCTGTCGTGCAGTCGCCTTTCGGGCTGCATCTGATCCAGGTGATCGAGCGCCGAACCTCGGGCAGCACGGCAGACCGGGCGAAGGAAAGGGCCCGGCAGATGCTTCTGCGCCGCCGCAGTGCCGAGGCCTGGAGCGACTGGCTGGCCCAGTTGCGTGATCAGACCTACGTCGAAATGCGCCTCGAGCCGTGAGCGATGAGCCGGCGTGAGCCGCGGCCGGTCGGGCCTGTCGACGGCGACCGGGCCCGTCCCGGCGGCAACGCCCGCTCCGGGGGTGCTGCGGGAACCGGTCATCGGGCACGCAAGCGTTTCGGCCAGCATTTCCTCGTCGATCGCGCGGTTCTGGCCGCGATCGTGAACGCGATCGCGCCGACGCCACGGGACCGCCTCCTGGAGATCGGCCCGGGGCTCGGCGCGCTGACCGAGGTGCTGCTCGAGAGCGTCGCGCATCTGACCGCGATCGAGATTGATCGTGATCTCGCGGCCAGGCTGCGCAAGCGGTATCCGCCGGATCGGTTGACGTTGATCGAAGCCGATGCCCTGCGTGCCGACTGGGCGGCGCTGGCCGCCGGAGGAGCCCTACGGCTCGTCGGCAATCTCCCCTACAACGTCGCCACGCCGCTGATGACCGGGCTCATCCCCGCGTTGGGCGTCGTTCGCGACGCGCATTTCATGGTGCAACTCGAGGTCGCCGAGCGGCTGGTGGCGAAAGCGGGCGCGTCCTACGGCCGGCTGGGCGTGCTCATGCAGGCGTTCTTCGACATGGAGATCGTGATCACCGTCCCTGCGCAGGCCTTCGATCCGCCGCCTCGGGTGGAATCGGCCGTCGTTCGCATGGTGCCGCGCGCACGGCCGGCGGTCGCCGAGCCCGCAGGGCTGGAACGGCTTCTGGCCGTCGCATTCGGCCAGCGCCGCAAGATGCTCAGAGGGACGCTTCTGCCCTGGCTGGCCGGTCAGGGCGTTCAAGCTTCGGATCTCGAGCCGACGGCGCGTCCCGAGGACGTCGCCGCCGAGCGTTATCATGCGCTGGCCAGAGAACTCGGCGGTGCGCAGACGCCGTCGGAGACCTCATCCAACATCCCCCCGAACCCGGCAGAGAAACCATGAAGATGCTTCATACGATGCTGCGAGTGGGCGACATGCAGCGCTCGATCAAGTTCTACACCGAAACCCTCGGCATGGAGCTGCTGCGCACCACGGACCGGCCCGAGCAGAAATACTCGCTGGCCTTCGTCGGCTACGGCGGCGGCAACAAGCAGGGCGAGGCCGAGATCGAACTGACCTACAACTACGGCACGTCCGAATACGACCTGGGCACGGCGTACGGTCACATCGCGCTCGGAGTGGACAGCGTGACCGAGACCTGCGACCGTATTCGCGACGCCGGGGGACGCATCACCCGCGAACCCGGCCCGGTCAAGGGCGGCAAGACGATGATCGCGTTCGTCGAGGATCCGGACGGCTACAAGATCGAGCTGATCGAGACGTCCAGTCGCGAAATCTGAGCCGACGCGCGCAACGGCGCGCGCTCAGCAGCCACCCAGATGCTCCGGCATCTCGCGAAGCTGCCGTCGCGCGTCGGAATAGCCGGGAAGGATGCGTTCCACGAGCGCCCAGAACGCCGGGCCATGATGCAGCTCACGCAGATGCGCGAGTTCGTGTACGACCACGTAGTCGATCAGTTCCGGCGGCAACTGGATCAGTCGCCAGTTCAGCCGCACCACGCCGCGCGACGTGCACGATTCGTTCGCCGAGATGCTCGAGCGCCCGCGCACGCAGCCAGCGCTCGGCCTCTTCGCGTAGTGCGTCGTCGCCTGTGAAAGTCGAGTTCCCCGCCCTGGAACGGGGGGTGGCCGGCAACAACAGCTCGTATCCCTGCGAGCCGTGTCGTAGTGTGGGTTCGGCACCGTTTTCAAGCCTGCCGAGCCGGCACGGCTCACCGAGGTAGCGGATCACGCCGCCTTCGCGCCAGGCGTTCTCCAGCTGCTCGCGTCGCCGCGCGATGTGCTGCCACTCGTCGAGCTTGCGCACGATCCAGGACCGCTTCTCCACGATCGCATCGTCGATGGAGGCCCGAGACAGGCGCAGGGGTGCGCTGACCGTGAGTCCGCGATCGTCGATGGTGAAGCCGATGGTGCGCCGGCGGCGGCGTGTCAGCGTGTATGGGATCGCCCTGCCGTCCGGCAGCCGGTGAACCTGCTGTCCCGGCTGTGAGCGCGACGCGGGGTCCGCGAACGGCAGCAACAGCTGCACTGCACCGTGGAGCGCGGCGGCGATCGGGTTGGCGTGTCGGCGCGCGAATGCACGGCTGCGCCGTGACGCGTGTGGGGAGACGACGGTCATGCGGTCTGGCTCGCGTCCTGCGGAGTCTGGGCGGTGTAGGCCTCGGGGTGCAGGTTGCGCATTTCCTGCTCGATCCAGGACTCGACACGACGCATCAGCGGGTCGGGTTCGAGGCCTTCCGGATCGATGGGCGGGCCGATAGAGACCGTGATCAGCCCGGGCTTCTTGAGAAAGGCCTTGCGCGGCCAGCAACGCCCCGAATCGACGGCGATCGGTACCACGGGGGTGCCGGTACGCACCGCGAGCCGGCTGCCGCCGGACTTGTACCGGCCCTGGCCGCCGACCGGCGTCCGGGTCCCTTCAGGAAACATGATGATCCAGCGGCCCTGGGCGAGTTTGTCCGCGCCCTGGCGGACCACCTGCTCGAACGCGTCGGTGCCACGTCGCCGGTCGATGTGGATCATGTCCAGCAGTGCGATTCCCCAGCCGAAGAACGGCAGGTACAGCAGTTCGCGTTTGAACACGAAACAGAGCTCACGCGGCATGAAGCTCGGATAGAAAAGCGTTTCCCAGGTGCTCTGGTGCTTGGACAGCAGGATGGCCGGACCGTCGGGCAGGTTCTCCGCGCCCCGGACCTGCCAGCGGATGCCCAGGATCACTCGAGCGCCCCAGACGCAGAGCGCGGGCCAGCCGACCGTGATGCGGTATCGCCAGTGCAGCGGCAGCGGCGCGCAGAGCAGGCACAGCAGCGCGTACGGGATCACCGTCAGCACCTGGAAGGCGAGATAGAGCGCCGAGCGCACGGCCATCATGGCAGCAGCTCCGAGGCGAGGGCGGCCAGGCTGATCAGGCCGATCCACAGCGCGCCGACGAGCTCGTTGCCGCCGCCGAGGCCGTCGGTGACGGCGTCGATCGCCGACCACACGGCCGGGGCGTCGCCCGGGTGCGAGCCGGCCAGGTCGGCGACGACCTCGATCCCGATGTTCGAGATCATCCCGGTGGCGAACATCAGGCCCGCCCAGATCAACCCGAAGGCGGTGGCCGTCGTGGCCAGCATCGGCGTGGCCGGTGCGAGTCGCCGGTGGAGGGCGAGGGCGAGCGGCACCAGGGCGATGCCGAACACGAGGAAGATGACGAGGTACCAGACGAACAGCGAGCCCTGGTGGGCGACGAGGAAGTCGACCGACTCGGCCGGGCTGGGATCGCCCGTCGTGTAGTCGGTCATGCTCGTGGCGAACATGACGATGCCGAACACGAACGTGAGGGCGGCGACGACGGCGGCGACGCCACCAATGCGGCTGCTCCGGTCGTCGGTGGAGGTGGACGGGACGGGCTGACGGGTGGTGATGCTCATGGTT
>JAUIAI010000110.1 GCA_030425615.1 Gammaproteobacteria bacterium | reverse complement strand
GCTGATCGTCGTCATCCAGGCGCTCGTCATCCTCTTTACCGGCGCGCTCGACAACATGGTGCGGATGCCGCTGGAACGGCTGTTCCTGGCCGCGCGTCGCGCCCGCGCGATCTGGCGCGCGGGCGGGGTGGCGAGCACCGTGTCCCCGGGCCACGCGCCCGCCTGGCACCGGGGGCGGCAGGCCGTTCAGGCCTTGCAGGCTCCCCGAAAGAAAAGCCACCCTCGCGGGTGGCTTTTTCCTTGGGTGCTCCTTTGCCCTCCGACCCTGCCTTCGTGAGCCTTGCGGGTGTGTCGGGGTGTCAGGCGGACGGGTCGTGCCGCCTGGGCCGCCACTGAACGTCTCCGCGGCCGTCGGCGCGGTTCAGCTCACGTGCCAGGATGAACATCAGGTCTGACAGCCGGTTCAGGTAGCGCCGCGGAAGTGATCTCACCGCTGTTTCGTCGGGGGCGCCGGACGCGCCGATGGCCACGACCGAGCGTTCGGCCCGCCGGCAGATGGTGCGGCAGAGGTGTGCGACCGCCGCAGCCCGGCTGCCCCCCGGCAGAATGAACTCCTCGAGCCGCGCGAGCCGGCCGTTGTAGTGCGCGATGCGCTCGTCGAGCCAGGCGAGCCGCGGGTCCGCCATGTTCTCGAAGCCGGGGATACTGAGCTCACCGCCGAGGTCGAACAGGTCGTGCTGGATCTCGGTGAGATCGGCCACGATCTCTTCGGGCATCGATTCGGTCTGGAGCAGCCCCACCATCGAGTTCAACTCGTCCACGTCGCCCATGGCCTGCACCCGCGCGCTGGTCTTGCTGACCCGGCTGCCGTCGCCGAGCCCGGTGCTGCCGTCGTCGCCGGTGCGGGTGCTGATCGCTGTGAGGCGCTTGCCCATCGGTGTCGTTGCTCCAGGTCGGGTTGGCGCGGGCCGACACGCCCGCAGCGCGAGTGTGCCACGCGTACCGGGGCGTGCCCGCGCGATACACTTCGCACTTTGTGGCTGCCTTCGCGCCGTCCGTGCCGGTCGGCGCGTGAGACTGCGGCGTGGCAGCCCGTGACACACGAGCCGTGCCGGTGCCGTCGGGCGTCCGGCCGCGCGATCAGGAGACCGAAATGAACGATCCCACTCCCTCGCTGAAAGCCATCCGTCGCCCGGTGCCGGATGCGCTCGTCGAGCGACTTCGTCAGCGATTCGGCGATCGCTTCAGCACGGCGGAGGCCGTGCGCGAGCACCATGGTCGCGACGAATCCCCCTTCCTGCCCGTGCCGCCGGACGGCGTGGTCTTCGCCGAGAGTACCGAGGAGGTCGCCGAGATCGTCAAGGCCTGCGGCGAGCACAAGGTGCCGATCATCCCGTTCGGCGTCGGCTCCTCGCTCGAAGGCCACCTGCTCGCGGTGCAGGGCGGGCTGTCGGTCGACCTCTCCCGGATGAACGAGGTTCTCTCGATCAACCCTGAGGACCTCACCGCGACCGTGCAGACCTGCGTCACCCGCAAGCAGCTCAACGAAGCCCTGCGCGACACGGGTCTTTTCTTCCCGATCGATCCCGGCGCCGACGCGTCGATCGGCGGCATGGCCGCCACGCGTGCTTCGGGTACCAACGCCGTGCGCTACGGAACCATGCGCGAGAACGTGCTCGGGCTGAAGGTGGTCACGCCACAGGGCACCGTGGTGGAGACGGGCACCCGGGCCAAGAAATCGTCCGCCGGGTACGACCTCACCCGGATGTTCGTCGGCTCCGAGGGCACGCTCGGCGTGATCACCGAGGTCACAGTCAAGCTGTATCCGCAGCCGGAGTCGATCGCCGCCGCGGTGGTCAGCTTCCCGACGATCCGCGGTGCCGTCGACACGGTGATCCAGATGATCCAGCTCGGGGTGCCGGTGGCGCGGTCGGAGTTCATCGACGCCGAGGCGATCAAGGCGATGAACAACTACGCCAAGCTCTCGCTCCGGGAGCAGCCCACCCTGTTCCTGGAGTTCCACGGCTCGGAGGCCGGAGTGAAGGAGCAGGCGCAGACCGTACAGGAGCTGGCCAGCGACAACGGGGGCGAGGGCTTCGACTGGGCGACCCGCCCGGAGGATCGCACCGAGCTCTGGAACGCGCGGCACAATGCGTACTTCGCCTGCCTTCAGGCCCGGCCCGGCAGCCGGGCGATCTCCACCGACACCTGCGTACCGATCTCGCGTCTGGCCGACTGCCTGGTGGGGGCGCGCGAAATCCTCGACCGTTCCAGCACACCGACGATGATCGTCGGGCACGTCGGTGACGGCAACTTCCACTGCGTGATCCTGCTCGATCCGGAGAATCCCCAGGAGGTCGAGCAGAGCGAGAAGCTCAACGACGAGATCGTCAAGCTCGCCCTGTCGCTGGAGGGAACCTGTACCGGCGAGCACGGCATCGGCCTGCACAAGATCGGTTTTCTCGTGGACGAGGCGGGCGAGGACGCAATCGACCTGATGCGCCGCATCAAGCTCGCGATCGATCCGGACAACATCATGAATCCGGGCAAGATCTTCCGTCTCTGAGGCCGTCGCAAGTGGAACCGGGGGCGCCCGCAATGGCCCTCCGGCTCCCGCAATGGCCCTCCGGCTCCCGGGTTCCTGGGATGGAGGGCCCGCGTGTTCTGCGCGAGCCTCGCTGCTGAGCCCGTCGACCCGATGTTCCCCATGATTCTTTCCCTACTCCAACCGGTTCGGGTCCGCCCACTGCTGGGCGGGCTGCTTCTCGGCCTGGCCTTCACATCGCAGGCCGCGTCCTGGTCCGTGCGCAGCGAAGGCGCCGCGGGTTACTGGATCACCAACGGCCAGACCTCGATCAACATGCCGGACGAGAAGACCGCGAACAAGACCGCGGCCAAGCTGAACAAGGCCGAACGCAAGGCCAAGAAGCGCGCCGCGAAGGACGACTCCGGCTTCAAGGCCGAGGAGAGCGGTCCCTGCAGCGAAGCTTCGCCGCGCATCAATTGCTGAGGACCCGGCCATGAACCCGATCGGATTCGCGCGCACGCTGGCATGGGTCGGTGTGATGACCGCCGCCGTCGCCCCTTCTGCGCACGCCGAATGGACCTACGAGCGCCAGCCCCAGGTGCAGGGCAAGGGCTTCGTGGTCACGGACGGCAACAAGTCGTTCGTCGTCACCGACGAAAAGGCCGCGCGTCAGTCTGCGCGCGCGCTGAACAAGGCGGACCGCAAGGCCAAGCGCAAGGCCGCCAAGGAAGACGACGGCTTCAAGGCCGAAGAGACCGGTCCCTGCGCCAAACCCGTTCCGGGCATGAACTGCTGAGTCGCCGCTGACGGCGCCGCCCTGGCGGTTCACGCCTGCCCGGGGCATCTCGTCGCGCGGTGCTGGATCGGGCGGCCGCGGCCGGACATCCTGACGCTTTCCTCCTTCCGTCAGGGCCTGCCATGAACCTCACCGACCCCGCCGTGCTGCTGATCGCGTTGTCCCGGGTGCCCCTGTGGGTGCCGGCCCTCTTCGTCTCACTCGTGGCGCTGGGCGTGGTGCTTCGGCGTCCGCGCACCACGACGCCGCGGGCGCAGGCGGTGGTCGCGACCCTGATGGCCGCCTACTCGCTGGCGGGAGTCGTGTCCGGTTTCGACGGCGAACCGTTGCCGGCGACGGCGTGGCTCGCCGGGGCGTTGGCGGCGGCGGCGCTGGGCACAGGCCCGCTGGCGCCGCGCGGCTTCGAGGCCCGCGACGGAGGCCGGAGGGTGTACATGCCGGGCGGCTGGCTGCCGCTAGGACTGCTGCTCGGAATCTTCACCGTCCGCTTCGGTCTGGGATTCGCCGCGGGCGCCGGAATGCCCGTCGTGCCCGACTCGGCCGTGGCGGCCGGGGCCGCCTTCTCGCTGGGGTTGCTCAGCGGCGGATTCGCGGCGCGGGCGCTGACCGTGCGGCGGGTCGCGTCGGCCGGTGTTTCCTTCCGGCAGGGGCCTGCCGTCGCGCCGTAGACTCCGCAGTGAACGCGACGCGGAGTTTTCATGAACGACGAATCCAGGAAGGTGGCGATCGTCACCGGAGCGGCCCGGGGAATCGGCCTGGCCACCACCAAGCTGTTTCTGGAGCAGGGCTGGGCGGTTGCGATGATCGACCGTGACGGAGCGGTTCTCGGCGAAGAGGCCGCCGCACTCCGCCACGTGCTGCCCGTGCACGCGGATGTCTCCGACCCCGATCAAGTGGAGGCGATGATCGCGAGCGTGGACGTGCACTTCGGGCGTCTCGATGCCCTGGTCAACAACGCCGGCGTGGCCGACTTCGGTCCGATCGAAGGAGTGGACTTCCAGCGCTGGCGCACGGTGATGGCCACGAACCTGGACGGCGTCTTCCTTTGTTCGCAGGCCGCCCTGCCGGCACTCAGGCGCAGCCGGGGAGCGATCGTCAACATCGGCTCGATTTCGGGTCTGCGGGCCAGTACGCTGCGGGTGGCCTACGGTACGTCCAAGGCCGCGGTCATCCACCTGACCAAGCAGCAGGCGGCCGAGCTCGGCGAGTTCGGGGTGAGGGTCAACTGCGTGTCGCCCGGTCCGGTACGCACCAAGCTGGCGGCCGCCGTGCATTCGCCCGAGATCATCGCCGCCTATCACGATGCGATTCCGCTGAACCGCTACGGGAGCGAACGCGAGATCGCGGAGATGATCGTCTTCCTGTGCTCGGATCGGGCGACCTACGTCACCGGCCAGTCGATCGCCGTGGACGGAGGCTTCGACGCCACGGGCGTCGGGCTGCCCGCGCTGCGTGGCGAATCCTGAACACCGATGTCGATTGGAGAGCACCGATGAATGTCCTGCCTGCCTGTATCGCGCCCGGCCACACAGCCGTGATCACCGGGGCCGCGCTCGGCATCGGACGCGCCGCTGCCGAACGCCTGGCCGGGCTGGGCATGAATGTCTGCCTGGTCGATCTTCCCGGAGTGGATCTCGACGCGGCGCTCGAACAGGTGGGCAAGGCGGCGCGCAGGGACGGTGCGGTCATCGCCGTGCCCGCCGACGTCGCCGACGCGGCGCAGGTCTCGGCCCTGGCCAATGAGGCGATCGACCGCCTGGGCACTCCGCACTTGCTGATGAACAACGCGGTCACCCGCATCGGGCGCGGTTTCGACGCCGATCTGGCCGAATGGCGACGGGCCATGGACGTCAATCTCTTCGGCGTGGTGCTCGGTGTGCGTGCGTTCCTGCCGGCGATGCAGGCCGCCGGCGGATCGCGCGCGATCGTGAACACGGGGTCGAAACAGGGCATCACGAATCCGCCGGGGCATCCGATCTACAACATGACCAAGGCCGCGCTGAAGACCTATACCGAACTGCTTGAGCACGAATTGCGATCGCAGGCCGGAACTGCCGGGAGCTCAAGGGTGAGCGCGCATCTCCTGGTACCGGGCTGGACGACCACCGGCCGCAATCCGCACAAGGCCGGGGCCTGGCTTCCGGACCAGGTGGTCGAGGTCCTGCTGACCCGGATGGCGGCCGGGGACTTCTACATCGTCTGTCCGGACGGCGAGGTCACGGCGGCCATGGATGCGGCACGCATCCTCTGGGCGGCCGGTGACATCGTCGAGAACCGCCCACCCCTGTCGCGCTGGCATCCGGATCATCGCGACCGGTTCGATTCCTGAGGGCCGGCACCCGGGCCGGTGTCATCGGGTACGGGTGAGGATCCGCGCGGTCAGCAGCGGTCCGAAGACCTCGAACAGTACGGTTCCCGCCACGGCGGCCGGTACCAGCGTCACGGCCGCCTGCGGATGGCGCTCGGCCACGAGCAGCGCCATGCCGAGCGCCACCCCGGCCTGCGGGGTCAGCGCCAGCCCGAGAGAGGCGGGTATGGGCGGTCCGCCCCGGCGGGTGATCCAGCCCGCGGCCAGGACTCCGCCGGCCAGGCGGCCCAAGGTGCGCAGCACGACATAGGCGGCGGTCAGGCCGGCGATCGCGGGCAGCGACGCCGGCGACAGTCCCGCGCCGGCGAGCACGAAGAAGAACACCAGGAACGGCCATTCGATGTGCTCGATCTCGCGCAGCGAGCGTCGGTGGTGCTTCGACAGATTCGCCACCAGCATGCCCGCCGTCATCGCGGCCAGCAGCGGGGAGACGTGCAGGGCCCGCGCGGCCCCGGCCAGGATCAGCACGACGGCCAGCGCTTCGACGCGGGTGGGTTCTCCGGGTGAGAGGCGCCCGGTCAGCGCGCTGGCGGGCAATCCGATCACCACCCCCAGCACGACGGCACCGCCGATCTCCCAGCCCGCGCCCGTCAGCGCGGAGAGCGCATCGCCTCCCAGGCTCAGACTGAGCGCGGCCATCGCCAGGCCGAACGCGATTACGCCCCAGGCATCGTCGATGGCGACGACACCGAGCAGCACGATGGCCCAGGGATGCTGGCCGTCGACCGTGCGGATGACCTCGCGCACGGCGGCGGGGTCCGTGGCGGCGGCGATCGCTCCGAGCCCGACCGCGACCGCGATCGGATAGCCGAGCAGGAACAGTCCCCCCGTGACGATCGCGACGCTGGCCAGCACCACGGCGACCGACAGGACGACGATGGGACGCCCCAGGCGGCGCAGCCGCGTGATACGCAGATCTCCGCCGAGGAGAAAGGCCACCATGACGAGCGCGAGCGTGACCAGCGCCTGGGTCAGTTCGGGCGACCAGGCGGGCATCACCGGGATCCACGGCAACGCCTGGACCGCGTTCAGCGCGACCCCGAGCAGAACCAGCACCGAGATGCGCGGCAGCCTGAGCCGGCCCGCGATCCAGTCCGCGACGATGCTGGCCGCCAGGATGAGTCCGAGCGAGAGCAGGACCTCGGGGGCGTGCGCGAAGGCGGCGGGTTCGGGGTGTCCGTCGGCGGCGACCATCCACGCAGAATACCGAATGGACGACCGCAGGCGGGTGACGCTGCGGTCGGCGGCGACGCCTCAGGCCGGCCGCTTGTTCCGCTTCGGACCGGGCTTCGTCCGCCCGGCAGGGGACGGCGCGGGCCGCGTGCCCTTGTCCGGCTTGCGCCGGGTCGCCTGGTGCGGTCCCGGGCCGGCCTTGGGCCCGCTTCCGGGGGCCTTTGGCCCACTGCGGACCGGTCTGGATCCGCTCCCGGGTGACTTGGCCGCGCCGGCAGGCGCCTTCGACCCGCTGCCGGTTGTCCTGGGACCGGTCCCGACCGCCCTGGATGTGCGTTTGCGTTCGGGCCGGGCGGCGTCACCGGGCGGTGTCGGGTCGTCCGCGCGCGAGATCGCCAGACGGCGCTTGCAGACCCAGGTCTTCTGAAGGTGCAGGAAGACCTCGCGGGGCATGCCGGCCGGCAGTTCCACGAAGCTGTGGTCGGAATGGATGTCGATACGGCCGATGTGCCCGGCCTCGAGCCCGGCCTCGTTGGCGATCGCGCCGACGAGGTTCGCGGGCCGCACCCCGTGGTCGAGCCCGACCTCGACGCGGTAGCGATCCATGGCGGGGGCAGCCTCGCGCGCGTCGGCCGTCCGGCGACGCGCGGGGCCGGCGCCGGCGGGACGTCGGCTTTCCGTGGCGCCCGCCTCCACATCGTCGCGGCGGGAG
>JAUIAI010000109.1 GCA_030425615.1 Gammaproteobacteria bacterium | reverse complement strand
TGCCGAGACCATCCGCGGGCAGTTTGGCATCAGGTCCGGAGTGAACTGGATCCGACCGAACTGCCCGCGGATGGTCTCGGCAAGCGTCTTGACGGTCATGGTCTTGGCCAGCCCGGGCACGCCCTCGACGAGCAGGTGACCCTGCGCGAGGATGGCCACGAGGACGCGTTCGAGGAAGTGGTCCTGGCCGACCACCACCTTCTTGACCTCGTAGAGGACCTGCTCCATCAATCCGGCGATGGCGTGCCTGTCGGTGTTGTAAGCGGTCATGGGCCGCGGTGCTCCTGCAGAGGGTTCGGTGAACGAAGGCGTCGCTGCGCCATTTCAGAAGGGCGATGAGCCCGCCGCCGACGCAGCGCTTTCGATCGGTACCGCGAAGCCGATGCCGACGAAGACCCGGTCTTCGGTGGGGTTCAGGATCGCGGTGACGATCCCCACGACACTGCCGTCCATGGTGACCAGCGGCCCGCCGGAATTGCCAGGATTGGCCGCGGCGTCGAACTGGATCAGATTGGTGAGTTTCTCGCGCCCCTCCTGGGAGCGGAACTCGCGCCCCAGCCCGGACACGATGCCGGACGAGACGGAGGGGCCGATGCCGAAGGGAAAGCCGACGGCGATCACCGGGTCCCCGGGCGTGAGTTCGCTGCTCGGCCGCACGGTGGCGGCCTGCAGGCCCTCTGGAACCGTGAGCGCCTGCAGCACCGCGAGATCCTGTTCGGGCCGCAGCCCGACGATACGGGCCTGGGACTCCGTGCCGTCGGCGAAGGTCACCTTGATCCGACGCGCACCCGTGACCACGTGCAGATTCGTGAGGATGACGCCGCGGTCGACGAGCACGACGCCGGTACCGATACCCGAGATGTCCGGTTTGGCGTCCTCCCCGCCTTCCGGCGCGGGCTTCTCCGGCGCGCCGTCGCCCGCGCTGTGTGCGTCGGCCTCGCCACGCACCAGGACGACCGAGCCGATGACGTTACGGAACGCCCGTGCCTCCTGCGCGGGAAGGACGTTCTCGGACAGCGTGTGAAGCACGGCGCCGTCGATGTCCTCCTGGCTGGGCGAGGCCGGTATCACCCGCCAGCGGTCGTAGGCGGAGAACGAACCCAGGACGAAGGCGACGACCGCCAGCGCGAGGAGCGCTCGTTCGTGCCGCCGCATCCAGTTTCCGAGGCGACTTTCGCGCCGCGCGGGCGCGGCGGTGTCGGCGGCGGGAGCGGCTCCCGCTGTCGCGGCACCCGTGGCAGGTGATCCCGCAGCGCCCTGGAACGCCGATGCGGCCGAGCCCGCAGCATCGGGCCGGCCCGGTGGCGCGGCCCGGCGGCGCGAGCTGCTGTAGATGGGTGCGCGTCTCATCGCCGCGTTCCGTACGAGGATGCACGCATCGCGCGTAGCGCCGTGCCGGTGTCACGGGGCGGCATCTGAGGGGTGGCGGAAGAGACTCGGATCATGCGGACACTATAGGCGAAAACCGGCCGGCAGGTGCGCGCGAACCCCGTGCCTCCGCGGGGTCGGGGCGGCAGGGTCAGGGCAGCAGCGTCTGTGCCCCCGGGTTCACATCGGCACCCCTTGCCGACGCACGCGCGGTCGCAGGCCGCTCGGCGATTCGCGCGTACCAGTCGCGAACGTTCGGGTAGTCGTCGAGCGAGACCCTGTGCCGCTCATGGCGCCAGATCCAGGGATAGATGGCCATGTCCGCAACCGAGTACTCGCCGGCTACGAACTCGCGGTCCTCGAGGTGGCCGTCGAGGACTCCGTAGAGGCGCCGGCACTCGCGCGTGTACCGTTCGATGGCGTACGGCACTTCTTCCTTGGCCCCGAGGAAATGGTGCGCCTGCCCGGCCATGGGACCGAGCCCGCCCATCTGCCACATCAGCCACTCGTATGCCTGCGTCCTCCCGCGAAGGGACTTGGGCAGGAAGCGGCCGCTTTTCTCGGCCAGGTAGAGCAGGATCGCGCCGGATTCGAAGACGGAGATCGGTGCGTTGCCGTCGCCCGGTTCGTGATCGACGATCGCGGGAATGCGGTTGTTCGGCGACAGGGCGAGGAAATCCGGCGCGAACTGTTCGTCCTTACCGATGTTGATCGACTTCAGTGTGTACTCGGCGCCGATCTCCTCGAGCATCAACAGCGGCTTGTAACCGTTCGGCGTGGTCCAGAAATAGACGTCGTACATCCGCGCACTCCTCGCTCCAGTTCCTGCGTCAATCCTATCAGCCGGACGGGGGGCGACCCGCCAAAGACCCGTGAGGCGGCCATCGGGTCGTCGCGGCCTGTTCGCAGACCCGGGCGAGTGCATCGGCCAGATGGTCCAGCAGACGTGCGCCTTTGTCTGCGCTGGCCGCGGCGGCGTTGCCGCACACCCCTTCGTCGTTCAGATCCTCCGCCAGCCAGCCCAGGCCGACCGGACGCTCGACGCCCAGCGGGCCGCCCTCGCGAGCCAGGTCTCTCCCCCGGCTGACGAAATCGCGGGCCAGATCCATGCGCACCAGTTCGGGATGCAGATGCAGCATCAACGAGGTTTCGATGTCCCCGCCGTGCAGACCGAATTCGCGTTCTTCGGCCGGGAACAGCCCGTCGGGCTTTCCGAGTGCACCGGAATTCGCGCGTACGACCATCAGGCCGTGTGCCGCCCGCAGCCGGACCGCGGCGAGGTCGACGTGGGGCTTCTGGCCCCCGTGGGTGTTGAAGATCACGAGCCGGCGAAGGCCCGCGCGCGCGACACCGGCTCCGGCCGCGAGCCAGGTGGACAGAAGGGTGTCCAGCCCGGCGCTGAGCGTTCCGGGACTGTTGCAGTGTTCGAGGCTGTCGCCGATCTCCAGGGCCGGCAAGACGACCACCCGTGCCGGCGGGCGGACGCGCGGCAGCGCGGCGCGCACCACGCCGGCGTTGATCAAGGCATCGGTACCGAGCGGCAGATGGGGCCCGTGTTGTTCCGTGGCGGAGACCGGCAGCAGCGCGACGGTCCGGTCCGGATCGAGCGCCCGGATGTCGTCGCGGCGCATATGCAGCCAATAGGGGGACGGGACGGGATCGGTCATGGGTTCTGGTCGGGGTCGGTCGAATCGGAGGGACCGGCGCGGTCCGCGCGGCGGCCCGCGTCGTGCCCCCTGGGCGCCGCCTGCGGATGCGTCGGCGGGTACAGATCGGTGAGCACGCGGTCGAGCAGGTCGGTGAACGCCGCCGCCAGGGCTTCGGGGTCGCGCGCCGATGAATCATCCGCCTGCGTGATCGTGGCCGGTGCGGAAGCCCCCACGGGGCGGTCCGATGCAGCGGTTGACCGCTCCGACGCCTTTGCCCGGCCGCGGGCGAGTTCGCGTTCGAAACGGTCTTTGCCCGCCTCCAGCGCCTTCTCGACAGTCGGGCCCCAGTGCGGCGGATACTCGCCGCGGACCCACTGTCCACGGCCGCGTCCGAAATGGGCTACGGCCAGATAGGTGAGGGCGAGCGTCTGGACCTTGCCCATGAGGACCGGACGCGACCATTCGATCGTGATGCCGTGCACGCCGCGAAAGAGGTTCACGCCCCGCGCCAGTCCGGCGGCGCCGAGTGCGCCGAGGATACCGCCTGCCAGCATCCCACCGCCGAGGGTGAAGCCGCCGGTGGCCAGATCCGCCTTGAGTCCGGCGATCGCGCCGGTGGTCACGCCGCCGAACACGGCTGCCTTGCCTTCGCTGATGCGCTCGTTCACCGTGAAGTGCCCGGCCACGCGCGTGATGATCTCGATCGATGCCTGGCCGGAAACGCCATGCAGTTCGAGCAGTGCCGTCGTGGTCCGCCGCAGGCCGCCGTCCCAGCGTTCGGCCAGGGCCACCATCGCCTCGTCCCGTGCGCGCCGCAGCGAAGCGCCCGGTACGCCGAGCATGCCCCCGAGGTCGCGCAGCAGTTGCATCGGCCCGTCCGTGCCGAGCGCGATCCGGTCGCTCGCGGTTGCGGCGAGGTTTTCGGCGAGCAACCGGGTCGCCCGCTCGAAGCGTTCGCGGTGGTGTCGCCGGCGCGCGACGCGCAGGCGCTCCGCGCCGGGGCGCCGGACCGGTTCGAGACAGTCGACGGCTGCCGCGAGCAGTCGGTCTTCCTGAACCCAGCAGCGCGCGAACGCGTCGAGCGCCAGGACCGCGCGGACCTGGGGCCAGCGGGCCAGGTGGGTTCGCCAGCGGGCCACGTCGGCGGCTTCTTCGCTCGCGGGCCTGGGCGGGCCGAGCTGGTTCAGGAGGACGAGCACGGGCTTGCGGGCCCAGTCGAGAATCCGCATCTCCGCCTCGAGGAAACCGATCTCGTCCGGAGACTCCGTCGCGTTCACCAGGTAGAGCACGACGTCGGCCCGGTCTCGCACGTGATGCAGGGCCTGCTGGCTCGACCACAGCGCCCGCTCGCGGACCCGGTCCCAGAGCTGCCCGCGCAGCCAGCCCCATGGCTGGTCGCTCTCTTCCAGGCGTCGCGCGAGGCGCACGCTGTCGCCGAAGCCGGGCGTATCCCAGAGCAGCAGCCGGTCGCCGGCCGGGGACTCGGCCAGGAGGTGGCTTTCGATCGTATCCGTGACGTGGGCCTGATCCCGGATCACGCCGACGTCACGGTCCAGGAGCGTGCGGGCCAGCGTCGTCTTGCCGGCGTTCGTGTGCGAAACGAGGCTGAGCGACAGCGTGAGCGGTTCGTCGGTCCGGCCGGAACCCCGATCGCCGGCTTCCGCGGTGTTCATGAGGCGGCAGCCGTGACCGCGGGGCCGTGACCGGCCGCCGCGAGATCGTCGAGGGCCCCGGGTCCCGGGTGGTCCAGCGCGACGAAGACCGGCGTGTGGTCCGACCCCAGGAGCCTGCGCCAGGCCTCGCGCCGGGTCTCGACCCGGGATGCGTCGCCGGCGAAGCGCTGCAGGAAGCTGCTTTCGTCCACCACGACGATCGGAGGCTGCCGGCCCTCGAGGGCGAAGCGCGCGAGCAGCCGACCGTGGTGCTCCGCTTCCGGCGTCGCCGCGAGATTGAACAGCACGATCGTCCTGCCGGCGGTCTGCGGCAGTGGCAGATCGTCCTCGTCCCCGAGTCGCCAGGGCTCGGACACCTGCGCGGTCTCGAGCGTTGCGCGCAGTTGTACGAGCGCCGCTTCGCTCGGACGCATGCCGTAGGGCAGAACGACCACGCCCGCGCCGGAGGTTCGACCCGGGTGTTTCACGGCCGCGGCGGGGCGGGGCGGGAGCAGCCCGCGGACATAGGATGAATCGAGCGGCCAGGGGATGTGGGAACGAACGTGTCCGGCGCGCGCTGCCTGCCAGGCCGCCATGAGCGTTCGCGGCACGACCACGACCAGCAGCAGCGTGAGGGCGAACAGGTGGATCCAGCGGGCGGCGTTCTCGCCGTCCCCCGCGCTGAAGCGCAGTGCGGCCACGCCCACGACGTCGGGCAGGGGCGTGCCCGTCAGCCATGACGCCGGACCCAGCAGTCCGTGCAGCAGGGCAGTGACCTGAACCGCGTCGAGGAACGTGCTGTCCCACCCGGCGCGGTACTCGACGGCGAGCCCGCGCCAGTAGAGCGAGGCGATCAGCCCGGCCGCGAAAAGCGCCGCCGCGAGATGGAGCCAGGCAAGCGCCCGGGCTCTGTACAGGGGGCGGGCTCCTTCGGCCCAGAGTGCCGAGAAGCGCCGGCGTGTGGCCTCGTGTCCGGATTCGGGCCCGGGGGCGGCCCGCCCGTCGGGCAGCGGCCACGGAACGCCGCTCCCGCCGCGCAACGCATCGAGCGCCAGGATCAGGTAGGTGACGAGGTTCCAGGCGAGGAGAACGAGGAAGGGTGGTGAAAGCAGATTCAGCTGTCGCCCGCCCGCCAGTGCATCGACCAGCAGCCCCGCGATCAATGCGGTCACTGCCAGCGCCGGGCCGGTGAGCCTTGGCCAGCGGGCGGGGGCGAGGGCCTTCGGCCAGTGGCTACCCCGTTCGCGAAGGCGCTCGAGCGCCCGCGTGGACCTTGCCGTCAGCCAGGCATCGCGGGTGTGGGGCGACTCATGCAGCTCTTTCGCGCTCAGGCCGGTGTCCAGGGACGCTGCTTCCGACGCCCAGGCGCGATCCGCCAGCTGCCAGTCCTCGGGAGCCGTCTCGTCGAGTGCCTGCACGAGGGCGATCTCGCGGGCCTGGATGGCGTTCATGGAAATCGGATGGCGGGCCGGAGGCGGGCCCGGGGCGGAGACGTCGGATTCGGAGCACGTATCGTGCCACGGTCGGGGCCGCCCGTTCGCCGTGGCGCGTCGGATGCGCCGCAATCCGGCACGCCGGGCCGTGAGGCGGCGTCGTGTTGCGTCGGGTCGTCCGGGGCGCGGGCCGTCCGTCGGGAACCGGCGGCGCGGCCGACCGCTCGTTCCCCGGGGCGTGCGATTCGTCCGCGCCCTTCGAAAGAGCGGGGGCCAAGGCGACGAAAACGCTTCATCATCCCTGCAGGCAAACGAAAACGCACGAGGACCGGCCAATGAGTTTCGAATTCCACGGCGACACCCTGCTGCACCGCGAACGCACCTTCGAGCTCGTCGATCAGCCGCTCGAACAGTACTTCGAGTTGATCGGCTCGCGTCCCGAATTCGAGGCCGACGGACGGGCGGAGCGCGGCTACACCGCCGAGTGGATGATCGACGACGGCTGGCTGTTCCTGGTGGGCATGACGGCCCGCTGGAGCGGCGCAGAGTCCCTGTCGCTCAAGCACCTCTTCCCGTTCGCCGGCAACCGCGTGTTCGCCGCCTGGTATCACGGCCCCCTGCGCGCGTTCCGCACGGACCGGCCGCTGCCGGATCTCTCCGATCCCGCCCGCCAGCCGTATCCGCACCTGACGCTCAAGATCGAGCACGGCCGCATCGCCAGCACTTCCGTCATCGAGCGCTTCGGGCAGCCGCAGGCTGCGCCGGCCTCGCCGCAACGCGGGTCCGCGCAGGTCGTGGAACTGGCCGCGTTCCGCCGTCCGTCCGTGCACGCGGCGTTCGAGGACGTGATGATCTGAGCCCGATTCAGCGGGTCGCGGATCTGACCTCCGCCAGATCGTTCCAGACCCGCTGATCGATGATCAGCCCGGCGCGGACCGTGAACCGGTCCACGAAGCGGATGCCTTCGAATGTGCTGCCGTCGGGCCATTCTCCCCAGAGCGTGCCGGTGCACCAGACGATCGTGTCACCGCCGCTGTAGACGCTTTCACAGCGCTCGATGGCCTTGCCCACGCGGCGGTAGCGGGATGCTGCCCAGTCGACGAGTTCGGCGGGTCGTGTGAACGTCACCGGCCCGGGGAACTCCATGGTGAAGCCCGGTGCCAGTCTGCGCGATGCCGCCTCCAGGTCGCGGGCTTCCATCTCGGCCAGGTAGCCCCTGACCACGGCTTCGGCATCGGGCAGGGACGCACCCGCCCGGCGGGGCGTCTCGGGGCCGGTCCCGGCGGACCCGGGCAGGGTTTCGGCCGTTTCCTGATGATCGCCCGGTGCAGCCGCGGCGCGCGCGCCGCGTCGATAACCGGCCGCGGCCACCTCGTGCACGAACACCGTCACGGAATCCGGGTCGGCGTCGATCG
>JAUIAI010000108.1 GCA_030425615.1 Gammaproteobacteria bacterium | reverse complement strand
GTCATAGGAGCCCAGCACATACGCTGGAAGGCCGATGAGATCGCCGGCCACCATCATCGCCGTGACCCGTGTCGAACCGCACTGCCCCCAGTGCTCTACCTTCAACGCCCCGGAGCGGACTGTAAACAGATAATCCGCCCGCTCACCGGCATTGCACAGCACAGTCCCGGGGGCGAGCCGGATCTGGTCGATCGGAAAATGAATCGCGTCGAAATCCGGCTCGGACAGGTGCGCGAACAGCGCGCTGTCGCGGACGGCGCAACGCTGACAGTCGGAGAAGCCCGCCCAGGCGACCGGCCGCTTGCGGCGCGCGGGTTTGCGCGCGACACCGATCGAGTCGGCGGGAACCGTTTTTACGAGTGGTGTGAGCATGGGTCTCGTCGGACCCCGCGGCGCCGGAACATAGAACCTGTCCGGCAGCGCGGACCCGAAATTCGTGCGGCAGCCCCGGGCCTCCCGGCGGCCCCGGGGAGACTCCCCGGGGCCGCGGGCCGTGCGCCGCGGATCGTTACACGAGCATGTCCGCCCAGATGTTCTTCGCCCAGGCGAGTCCCGTGACCGCCTCGAGCGAATTTCGCTGATTGGACAGGCCGCCGGCTCCGTCGACCGCCAGGAACGTGTTCTGTTCCTGGCTGTACTGGTGCACCGACGCGACGTGGACGACTTCGTCGGGGCTGACGAAGCTGTAGCACGTGTTGGTGACCACGGGCGTATCGTTGACCGGAGCGTCCGAGAGCTGGGCCACGATGGCCGCCGCCGCCACCTTGGCCTGCTGATTGGCCATGTGACCGGACTTCGGCATCTTCGGCGCCGTCTGGATGGAATCGCCCAGTACGTGAACGTTGCTGGCCGCCTTGGACTCGAAGGTCAGGAAATCGACCTCGCACCATCGGTCGTTGGCCGTGGCGAGGCCGGTCCGGACGGCGATACCGCCCGCCCGCATCGGCGGGATGACGTTGAGCACGTCTGCCTTGACGGGATCGCTGATCTCGAAGATGAGCTCCCTGGAATCCGCGTCCACGTCGATCACCGTGTGGTTCGGCCGGTATTCGATCATGCCGGCGTAGAGGTTGTCCCAGGCCTCCTGGAAGAGCTTGCCCTTCGACGTGATCTTGTCGTTGGCGTCGAGCACCAGGACCTTGGACCTGGGCTTCTCGCGCTTGAAATAGGCGGCCACCTGGCAGGCACGTTCATAGGGGCCGGGCGGGCAGCGGTACGGTGCACGCGGAATGGACATGGCGAACACGCCGCCGTCCGGCATCGCCTCGAGCTGGCCGCGCAGCTGCGCGGTCTGCGGCCCCGCCTTCCAGGCGTGCGGGATCCGCGCCTGAACCGCCGGGTCACCGAGCGCTCCCATGCTGTTGTACATGAACTCGATCCCCGGCGACACGACGAGCTTGTCATAGGAGAGCGTGCTGCCGTCGCTGAGCGTGACCTCGCGCTTGGCCGTGTCGATACGATCGACCATCGCCTTGACGAGCTTGACGCCGTGATTGCGCTCGAGGCCCGCGTACGAGGTGGTGATGTAGTCCATGCTCCGAACCCCGCCGATCACGAGATTCGAGATCGGGCAGGACACGAAGTTGTCGTTCGGCTCCACGAGCGTGACGTCGACCGTCCCGTTGCTCCACATCCGGATGTACTTCGCGGCCGTGGCCCCCCCAAAGCCACCGCCGACCACGACGACCTTGCCCTTGTTGCCGCCGATGGCGCTCTTGGCCATTGCCGTGGCCTTGCTGACGCCGGATTCGACGGTGGCGCATCCCGATACCGCCCCGGCCGCGGCGAGTCCGCCGGCCGCCCCCAGGAACTTGCGTCTGGTGCTATGCATTTCTTTCTCCCCTTCTCGTCCCGGATTCAGTCTTGCGCGGCGAAGAATTCCGCCATGAGCCGGATCTGCTCCGGCGTGTAGCCCTTGGCGATCTGATGCATGATGGTCGCGGCCTTCTTGCCTTCCCGGAACTGCTCCATCGTCCTGACGAGTTCATCGGCGGGCTTGCCTGCCAGGCGGGCGCCGTCGCCGATGGCCTTGCCGTTCGTCCCGTGACAGTTCGCGCAGGTGGCGGCCAGGTACTTTCCGAGCTCGCCCGGTTCGGCCGCAAGGACCGGAGCGGTCAGTCCCATCGCAAACGCGGCGGCGGCACCGGCACCCCGCAAGGACTTCGCGATTGATGTCATTGTTTCCTCCTGATCGGCACCGCCGTCGCGGTGCCCTTTCTGCATTGCGCCCGGCGGGCGGACGGACCCCGGTTCAACGAAGGGCCGATGACAACATTAGCGAATCCCATGCCAGCCGGTGTATAACCCGGGCAGCCAACCTTGTCGCAAGTCAAGCCTCGCGGTGCCCGTGTTACGACCTGCTCGGCAACTGACACAGTGTCAGGTCTGCTATCCTGACAGTCAGTCATTCTGTCAGGGCTGACATGTCGGACGACCCCATCGCGAACCCTCCGTCGGATGACGAAGCCCGGGGCCTGGCCCAGTTGCTCGAGTCCCACGACGACCCGACGGTCCTGATCGACGACGCCTACACGATCATCGCCACCAACCGCGCGTATGCAGATGCCTACGGCGCGACCGCGGACGATCTGCGCGGCAACAAGTGCCACCGGGTCTCGCACCGCTCGGACGTGCCCTGTCACGAGCGCGGCGAAGACTGCCCGGTCAAGCGGGTGATGGCGGAGGGCCGGCGCGTCGAAACCCTGCACATCCACTTCCACGAGGACGAAGGCCCCGAACGTGTCCAGGTCAGGGGTTACCCGGTGGATCTGGGCGGACGGCGTCTGCTGCTGGAACGCATCCGCCGGCTGGACCCCGACGAGCCCATCGGCCGGGAGATGGGTGAAGAACTGCTCGGCAACTCGCCCGTCATGCTCGGCACGCTTCAGCGGCTGCTGCAGGCCGCCGGGCTGACGGGAAGCGTGCTGATCCAGGGTGAGAGCGGTGTCGGCAAGGAACTGGCGGCGCGCTTCGTCCACCGGCATTCGGCCCGTGCGGCGGGGCCGTTCGTGACCGCGGACTGCACGGCCATTCCCGAAACCCTGTTCGAGAGCGAGCTGTTCGGTCACGAACGAGGGGCGTTCACCGGTTCCGCGCAGCGTCGCATCGGTCTGTTCGAATCCGCCAACGAGGGCACGCTGTTCCTGGACGAGATCGGCGAGCTGCCGATGTCCATGCAGGCCAAGCTGTTGCGGGCGATCGAAACCGGCGAGATCCGCCGTCTGGGATCCTCACAGACCATCCAGACCCAGGTGCGCATCGTCGCAGCGACCAATCGCGACCTGCGCAGAATGGTGGCCGATGGCACGTTCAGGCTCGATCTCTACTATCGGCTGGCCACTCACGAGGTCCTGATGCCGCCCCTGCGGGATCGAACCCAGGACATCCCGCTCATCTGCCGCCATCTGCTCTCGCGATTTGGCATGCGCCCGCCCCCGGCCATCGACGAAGCGGCGCTGCGCCGACTGGCGGCCTACCGCTGGCCGGGCAACGTCCGCGAGCTGCGCAACGTGCTGGAGCGTGCGCTGGCCGACGGCCCGCTCATTCATGCGGGGATCGTGGAACGGGTCCTGACCGGCGAGGACAGATCCGAAGCCCCGCCGGTGTCCGGAGCCAGCCCTCCGGCGCTGCGGCCGCTGTCTGGCGGGAATCGCACGGGGTTTGCCCGGACCGCATCTGCCGACCGGCCGGCTGGTCGCCCGGACGAGGACGAATCGCTCGACAGCCTGCAACGCCGGCTCCTCGTCGAGCATCTTCACCGCTTCGATGGCAACCGCGCCAGGGTGGCGGCGGCACTCGGTGTGAGCGAGAGGACCGTCTATCGCTGGATCCGTCGATACCAGGTTTAGGTGAGACATGTCATGGGCAACGGGTCGCCGACGATTGCGGCGTTCCGATCCCTTTACTAGACTGCGTGTGTTGCAAATTGTTGCAAGGCCGCAAGCGGTCGGGCGGCAGCGAACATGGACAGGGAGAGCCAGATGAACACGACGCGCCAAGGGCCGCGGGCGGGTGCTCGACCGATCGCGGCAACCCGCGCGTGGAAACGCCATCCGGCGGCGTTCCTTCTCTGCGCCCTGATGGCGCTGTCCCCGTCCGCATTCGCGGACCACATCTTCGGCCGCTTCCAGAGTCCGGAAGGGCTCGCCCTGAATCTCAGCCAGCGCGGTCTCGTCGTGACCGGGACCCTCGTCTATCCCGAGGGGCGCCAGGTCAGCCTCTCCGGCAGGTCCGACGGCGGCGACTACGTGACCGGGACCGTCAGCCCGAGCCGGACTGTCGGGTCGTTCGAACTCCTGTTCCAGCCCGGGCAACCGGCCACCGTGGACCTGCTGCTCTACCGGGGAACCTTCGAGGCGCAGATGGGCTCCTACCGCCTGACGCAGGTCCCTCCGGGCGGACGCAGAGCGGCCCCGCCGCCCCCGCCACCGCGGGAACGCGAGCCGACGCCGCGGCCGCGCGGCGGCAACGACGACCCGCCTCCGCCGGAACGTGACGAGCCGCGCCCTGCTCAGCCGGCGGTCCGACTCCCTTACGGGGGAGACCAGGAACCCGTTCAGCCAGGCGCCAAGCCGAAGCTTCCCTACTGAAACGATGACCCGATCCCGCCCCGGCGTTGCACCCGCGCCGGAGCCGAAGCCGGCGGCACCCCGCTCCACGGTGCCGGATCCAATGCAGAGGAAACGCCCCATGATCCGCCCGCTACGCCCAGCCTCCCGTCGACCCCGCGCCCTGCGAGCCTGGGCGATGAGCCTGCTCGCCGTCCTCTGGGTGGGAATCGTGGCACCGGCGTCCGCCGAGGGACCGATGAGCCTCGAGGACATCATCACGCTGCGCAAACTCGGCTTCACCGAGACCCAGCTGCGTGACGAGCTGTCGCCGCACAAGGGCAAGATGCCGTTCGACGAAGCCTCCGCGTCGAAGCTGACCGAAGCGGGACTCAGCGACGACTTCGTGTCGTTCATGCGCTCGCTCGCCCCCGAGAAGCGGATGGGCAACGACGACGTGGCGCGTCTGCTCGGCCAGGGGCGAACGGCCATCGAAGTCCTGCGGGAGATCGCCGCCAGCAAGCGCGAATTCGACGCCAGCGCGCCCGCCCTGCTCGCGCTCAACCGCCAGGCGTCGCTGCCGCCGTCGGTGGTCAAGGCGATGCGTGGCGAACCGCTGTCCGTCGATGAGGTCCGCCAGCTGGCCGCCGAAGGCACCGCTGCCACGGAGATCGAGCTGCTCGTCTCGCTGATCGGCATGCAACGTTCGCCGCTCAGCCCGAGTCAGGCGCTCGACCTGACGAAGGCCGGCCTGGGAACCGAACTCGTGGCGCGCATCCGGGAATCCGCGCTGCGACCGCCCGAGGGCTCGGAGGACAAGCCGAAGGGTGTGACGACGGACGATTTCGCCACGTTCGAACACGTGACCGGGCTGTTCCGGCTGCATTATCCGCGCGACTGGTTCTTCTCCCGGAGGATCATGAACGGGAGCCCGGTCTACTACGCGAGCCCCGAGCGCCGCGTCGATGACCCACGCGATGCCAAGACCATCATCGTGTTGTCCTTGTCGGCGCTGGAGCGCCCGAGCACGGCGACGCCGGAGCAGTTGCTGAACGTCTACAGCGCCCTGGCGCGCCAGGAGATTCCTGGCTTCGAGCCGGTCAACAGCGTGCAGAAGGTGCAGCACGGCGCGTATCAGGAGTACTCCGCCAACATCGACGAGACCGCGATCCGCGGACGCACCTATGCCCTGATCGGGCGCGACCACGTCAACTACCTCTCCATCCAGGCCCCCACCGCCGACTTCGAAGGTCTGGTGCCCGTGGTCGAACATGTCGCCGCGAACCTGGACATCGTCGCCGAGTCCGCACCCGACGGCATACGTCGCAATCTGAGCAGCCAGGATGTCGTTCGCCGCTACGAGGAGGCCATCGTCCAGGTCCGCGCGTGGGACGACGACGAACAGGACTTCGGAACCGGTACCGGATTCTTCGTGCGTGCCGACGGTTACCTCGTGACCAACGCCCATGTCGTACTCGATCTGAAGACCCGCAAGCCCCACAAGCACTTCGAGGTGCGCTGGCCGGACAGGATGAACCGTGATCCGGAACGCGCCGAACTGGTGGGCGTGCAGAGCCCGTTCGAAGGCAGGCTCAGCGCAGGCTGGGGTGTGGGCAACGACATGGCCATCCTGCGCATCACATCCACCAAACCGCTCAAGACGATCCCGCTCGTGCCCACCGAGGACGTCTCGCTCGGTGACCAGATCGTCGTCATCGGATATCCGCTGACGTCATTGTTCGGTGCGAAGCTGGAGACCACGGTCACGTCCGGAGTCGTCACCCGCTTCCAGCGCGACGAGGACGACTCGGTCCAGACGATCATCAGCGACGTCACGGCATCCGGCGGAAACAGCGGTGGTCCGGCGATCAGCCTCAGAACGGGCGGCGTGATCGGGCTGCTGACCCAGGGCTCGACCTGGCACACGAAGACCGACAAGGCCGGCACCTACAGCGGCATCCTGCCATCGTCCACACTGGTGCGCTTCTATCCGGAGGAGACCCTGGTGCAGGCGGGTCGCTCCGTCTCGATGGACTTTCTCGACACCTACGATCTCGCATTGCGCGCCTTCGAGACCGGCAGCGTCGAAGGCGCCGAGGCCGTTGCGCGACGTGCGATCCAGCGCCGTCCGCAGGACGCCAACGGCTACGGCCTGCATGCGCAGATCCTGCTCAAGGCGGCCGAGACCGATGCGGAACGCACCGAGGCACTGGACGTGCTGAAACGCTCCCTGGACATCGACCGTGACCACGTGCCCAGCCTCATGGTCCGTTCCTACATCGAAATGGAGCGGGATGACTCGATCGCGGCACTGCGCTTCATCGACCGCGCGCTCACGGCGTCGCCCAATTCGTGGCCCATCCAGTACCAGCGCGCGCGGGTGAACATGGAACTCGAACGCTACGACGAGGCCCTGTCGGATCTGGAGAAGGCTCAGAAATCCAGTGGTGGGCTGGTCCCCCAGCCGTTCAGTCTGGCCGGCAGTGCCCATTACGCGAAAGAGGAACTCGACAAGGGCAAGGCCCTGTTCGAGAAGGCCGTGGAACTCTCACCGAACGACGTTGAAGCCCGGATCGGTATCGGCCGCTACTTCATCGAGAAAAAGCAGTACGCCAACGCGCTGATCGAGTTCGACCGCCTTAACAGCGACGTCCCGAAGGTGCCGGTCGTGCTGGCCTGGACGGGTTTCGCCTACTCGCTCCAGGGCAACCACGCGAAGGCGAAGGACTTCCTCTGGGACAGCCTGCTCGGGTTCCAGCGCAACCGCCGCCTCACGGGCGAGGAGCCGCCGGAGTTTCTGCTCGAGACCCTCGGATCAGCGGCACGCAAGGACCGCGACCCGGCCAGGGCGATCATCGCGTACTCGCGGTTGATCCAGCTCTATGGCAAGCAGCATCCGGCCGCGGGGGTGGTCGAAGCGAGGGAGTATCTGGCCGAACAGGCGCGCGAGAAGCATGGCGAAGTCCGACGACTGCAC
>JAUIAI010000107.1 GCA_030425615.1 Gammaproteobacteria bacterium | reverse complement strand
TGTTGTAGGTCTCGCCCAGCCGCCCGCGTTCCAGAACCCGGGCGATGCCGCTGCAGTGGTCGCCCACGTAGAGCCAGTCGCGCACGTTCTGGCCGTCGCCGTAAACGGGCAGCCGCTCGCCGGCGAGAGCATTCAGGATCATCAACGGGATCAGCTTCTCGGGGAACTGGTAAGGCCCGTAGTTGTTGCTGCAGTTCGTGGTCAGCGTGGGCAGACCATAGGTGTGGTGATAAGCCCTCACCAGGTGGTCGCTGGCTGCCTTCGAGGCCGAATACGGGCTGTTGGGCGCGTACGGAGTGATCTCCGAGAAGGCGGGATCGTCGGGTCCCAGCGACCCGTAGACCTCGTCCGTCGAGACATGCAGGAAGCGGAACCGTTCGCGGGCCGCCGCATCGATCTCGGCCATCCAGGCGCGTGTCGCTTCGAGCAGCGAGAACGTGCCGTTGATGTTCGTGCGGATGAATTCACCCGGGCCCGTGATCGAGCGGTCGACGTGGCTCTCGGCCGCGAAGTGGAGCACGGCGCGCGGCTGGTGCTGCCGCAGCAGGGCGAGCATGGTGTCCTGGTCGCAGATGTCGGCCTGGACGAACACATGGCGCCCCGAACCCTGCACACTGGCGAGGTTCTCGAGGTTGCCCGCGTACGTGAGCTTGTCGACGTTCAGAACGGGCTCGTCGTGCTCGGCGAGCCAGTGCAATACGAAGTTGGAGCCGACGAAGCCGGCTCCTCCGGTTACGAGGATCATGAGCGTTGCGGCAGACACACGCCCGCCGCCCGGTTGATGGCCAGAGGGGAAGAATGCACGGATCGGCTGGTGCTCAGGGCACCATTATGGCCTCCATTCCCCGACTATCTCCCGAGCCCATGTCTCTTTCGCGCAATGCGCCGACCGGCGCGCCCTCCCGCCCGACCGGCGCTCCTGCCGGCCGCCTGCCGACCGGCATCTTCAAGGCATACGACATCCGGGGCGTGGTCGACGACACGCTCACCGAAGAGGGGGTGCGCCGGATCGGCGCCGCGCTCGGTATCGAGGCGCGGGCCCGCGGGGTGGACACGATGGTCGTCGGCCGGGACGGGCGCCTGAGCGGTCCGCGCCTCGCCAACGCGTTGGCCGCGGGCATCAATTCCGCGGGTGTCGACGTGGTGGATGTGGGCCAGGTCCCGACGCCGGTCGTGTACTTCGCCACCTTCGAACTCGGCACGGGCTCGGGCGTGGCCGTCACCGGCAGCCACAACCCGCCGCAGTACAACGGCCTGAAGATGATGGTCGCCGGCGAGACCCTGTTCGGAGACGCGATCACCGGTCTGCATGCGGTGGCCGACGCCACCGACCTGGACGAGGCGCTCAAGGGGGTCACGCCGGGCAGCACGCGGGTGCTCGACATCCTGCCCCGCTACCTGGAGCGCATCGTTTCCGATGTCAGGCTGGCGCGGCCGATGAAGGTCGCCATCGATTGCGGCAACGGCGTCGCCGGTGCCGTGGCGCCCGAGCTCTACAAGCGCCTGGGCTGTTCACTGCAGGAACTCTTCTGCGAAGTGGACGGCAATTTCCCGAACCATCATCCGGATCCCGCCGAGCCGGAGAATCTGGAAGACCTGGCCCATTGCCTGGCCGCGACCGATGCCGAGGTGGGCCTCGCGTTCGACGGCGACGGCGACAGGCTGGGCGTGGTCACGAAGGACGGCAAGATGATCTTCCCCGACCGTCAGCTCATGCTGCTGGCCGAGGATCTGCTCGCACGCCAACCGGGCGCCGAAATCATTTTCGACGTCAAGTGCAGCCGCAACGTGGCCAACTGGATCCGCGAGCGGGGCGGCAAGGCCACGATGTGGCGCACGGGACACTCGCTGGTCAAGGCGAAGCTCAAGGAAACCGGTGCACCCCTGGCCGGAGAAATGAGCGGGCACATCTTCTTCAAGGAGCGGTGGTACGGCTTCGACGACGGTCTATACGCCGGCGCGCGGATGCTCGAGATCCTCAGCCGCAGCGACGATCCCTCCGCCGTGCTGAATGCGCTGCCGGATTCACCGACCACGCCCGAGATCAAGGTCGAGGTCGCGGAGGGCGAGAACTTCACGCTCGTGGAGCGTCTCAAGAACGGCGGCCATTTCACGAATGCGAAAGAGGTGATCACGATCGACGGCGTGCGTGCGGAGTACGATGACGGTTTCGGTCTCGCGAGACCGTCCAACACCACGCCGGTGGTCGTTCTGCGGTTCGAGGCGGATACGCCCGAGGCGCTCGAGCGGATCAAGCAGGACTATCGTCAGGCATTCGCCGCCGTCGCTCCCGATCTGAAGCTGCCATTCTGAGCGTTCGTTCCTCTCCCCGTATCGCGCTGGTCAAGACGAGCTCGATGGGCGATGTCATCCATGCGCTGCCCGTCGTCACCGACATCCTTCGCGCCCTGCCGGGCGCCCGTGTCGAATGGATCGTCGAGGAGGCGTTCGCGGATCTGCCGGCCCTCCATCCGGACGTCGCGGCGGTGCACAGGGTCGCTCTGCGCCGCTGGCGCAGGAGCTGGAGCCGTACCGAGACCCGCGCGGAGGTCCGCAGTGTCCGGGCCAGTCTGGCCGCGCTCGCCTTCGATGAAGTGCTCGATCTGCAGGGTCTGATCAAGAGCGCATGGCTGACGCGCGGCCTGCGCGGCCGTCGGCACGGCTTTTCATGGCGTTGCGCGCGGGAACCGCTCGCGAGCCTCGTCTATCACCGTCGCTATGACGTCGACATGGCCGCCCACGCGATCGAGCGCCTGCGTTCGATCGCCGCGCAGGCGCTCGGCTACCGGGTTGATGGCCTGCCGGTGTTCGGTCTGCGCGCCGCGTCTGCCTCGGCAGTGCTGGCCGAGGCGCTGGCGGGCGATTCCCGTCCGTACCGGGTGTTCCTTCACGCGACGTCGCGTGCCGAGAAGCAGTGGCCGGCGCAGCACTGGGTGACGCTGATCCGTGCCAGCGATCAGGCGGGCCTGCGCGTGCTGCTCCCGCACGGCTCCGACGCCGAGCGGGACGCGGCGCATGCCCTGGCTTCCGAGGCCGGCGCCGGGGAAGTCCTGCCCCGGCTCACGCTCGCCGACTGCGCGGCCCTGATGTCCGGTGCGCGCGGCGTCGTCGGTGTGGACACCGGTCTCACCCATCTGTCTGCCGCGCTCGACCGGCCCACCGCGGCCTTGTTCGCGGCCACACCGGCATGGCGTTTCGGCCCCTACTGGACGCCCCGCGCCCGCGGCCTGGGCGAGAACGGCCGCTGGCCGTCACCGCAGGAGGTGGGTTCGGTCCTGGACGCCCTCGAGGGCGCATGAACGGCCGGGAGCGGCTCTGGCGGGCCGGTTATTCGCTCGCCTGGCTCCCGGCGCTGCCGCTCGCGCTCGGGTATCTGCTCTGGCGGTCGCGCCGGCAGCCGGCCTACCGTCGGCATCTGGGCGAGCGCTTCGGCCGGTATGCGGCCCTGGCGGGCGCGCCTTCTCCGATCTGGCTGCACCTGGTGTCGGTCGGCGAGACCCGCGGCGCGGAACCGCTGGTGCGGGCGTTGGTCGCGGCTCACCCCGGCGTGCCACTGCTGATCACCCACATGACGCCGACCGGGCGGGAGACCTCCCAGGCACTCTACCCGGAGGCGCAGCGGGTCTACCTTCCCTACGATCATCCCTGGCTGGTGCGGCGCTTCCTGCGCCACTTCCGCCCGAGAGTGGGACTGATCATGGAAACCGAACTCTGGCCGAACCTGATTCACGGATGCGCGCAGTCGGGCGTTCCGGTGGCCATCGTCAACGCCCGGCTGTCGGAGCGTTCACTGCGCAAGGGCTCGCGCTTTTCGGCCCTGATCGGGCCTGCCTTGCGCCGGTTGGACCTGCTCATTGCGCAGACGCCGGGCGATGCGCAGCGGCTCGCGGCGCTCGGACGACCCGCGGACGCCGTGACGGGGAACCTGAAGTTCGACGTGGTTCCGGATGCCCGGCTGGCAGGGCAGGGGCAGGGATGGCGTACGGCGCTGGGCCCCGCTCCGGTCGTGATGCTGGCCAGCAGCCGCGATGGCGAGGAGGCGCTCGTGCTGGATGCCTGGCGACAGACTGCGCCGGCAGCGACGGGGCCTGCCGACGGCGCCAGGCTCTGTGTCGTTCCCCGTCATCCGCAGCGGTTCGAGGCGGTGGCGGCCCTGCTCGCCGACGACACCCGCCCCGCCCGTCGCAGCGCCGGCTGGCAACCCGAAGACGCCGCGCTGCTGCTCGGCGACTCGATGGGTGAGATGGCGGCCTACTACGCGCTGGCGGACGTGGTGATCATGGGGGGAAGCCTGCTTCCCTTCGGCGGGCAGAACCTCATCGAGGCCTGCGCTGCCGGGGTCCCCGTGATTCTGGGGCCGCACACGCACAATTTCGCCCAGGTCAGCGAGCTGGCACTCGAGGCGGGAGCCGCGGTGCGCGTGCCCGATGCCGCGGCCGCCGTCGAGGCCGCGCGGGCCTTGCTCGCCGATCCGGACAGGCTGCAGCGGATGCGTGGCGCGGCCGAATCCTTCGCGGCGGCGCACCGGGGAGCCACCGCCCGCACGTTACGGGCGTTGCGTCCGGTCATCGGCGCGGACCCCTGAGGCCGCGGTGCCCGACGACCCCGGGCCTCGACGGGTAGTCGATGCGACGAGACGTCAGCGTTTCTGGAGCGGCTGGCCGCTCTGCGGGTCGGGCTTGGTCACACGCTCTCTTTCGGTCAGCAACGAAGAGACCCTGCGGACGTCCTCTTCGGCCAGGCCGCCCGCCGTGGACTTCAGCCGCAGGCCGTTGACCAGCACGTCATAGCGCGCGCGCGCCAGATCGCGCTGCGTGGAGTAAAGCTGCTGCTGCGCGTTGAGCACGTCGATATTGATGCGGACCCCGACCTGGTACCCGAGGCGGTTCGAGTCGAGCGCCAGCTTCGACGACTGCTCGGCCGCTTCTAGAGCCTGCACCTGCGCCAGCCCGCTGACGAGCCCCAGATAGGACTGACGCGCCCCTTGTTCGACCTGGCGGCGGGCCACCTCGAGATCTGCGGTGACCTTCTCGAGGCTGGCCTGTGCCTCGCGCACGCGGGCCTCGATGGCCCCGCCCGTATACAGCGGGATGCCGAGCTGAACGCCCACCGAAGCGGAGTTGGAGTTCACGCCCACCAGGCTGGCACTGGAGTTTCGTGCGTGACCCACCTGACCGACCAGATCGATGGACGGGTAGCGCGCGTATCGCTGGCGGTCGATTTCGCGGCGTGAGATCTCGGCCGCCAGCAACGCCTGCTGCACCACCAGACTGTTCTCGCGCGCCCGCTCGGTCCAGGCCTTCTCCTGCTGCGGCTGCGGCGGTTGAAGGGTGAGCCCCTCGCGAAGGTCGGCGAGCACCCCCACCGGCCGGCCGGTGAGCTGTGCGAGCGCCGCACGGCGGATGTCCAGTTCGTTGCGCGCCGCAAGTTCGCGCGCGACGGTGAGGTCGAACCGGGCCTGCGCCTCCTGCTGGTCGGTGATCGTCGCCGTGCCGACCTCGAAGTTGCGCTTCGCTGCGGCGAGTTGCTCGGAGATGGCGCGCTTCTCGGCCTCGATCGTGAAGAGGTTGTTGTCCGCGGCCAGCACGTCGAAGTACGCCTCGGCCACCCGCAGGATCAGGTCCTGCTGGGCAACCAGGAACTGCGCTTCCGAGACGCTGAACTGCAGTTTGGCCTGCTCGAATGCCTCGACCTCCTGCCGCGCAAGCAGTGGGTAAGACATGGAGATGCCGTAATTCTGGGAGGTGAAGTCCCTCGACGGCGCCACGTTCGTGTCGACGTACTGCTGGTTGATGCCGGCCGATGCGCTGACCGCGGGCCGCAGCTGTGAACGGGCCTGGGGGACGCGATGGCGGCTGATCTCCAGTGCCGCGCGGGCGCTGTTGAGTTCGGCGTCGTGCGAGAGGGCGTCACGATAGGCCTGGTCCAGGTCGTACCCGAATGCCGGCGCCGCGGAGACGAGTCCGATGGCGAACAGGGAGGCGATCCGGCAGAGGGACGATTTCGCACGGCGGGTCATGCATGACTCCTGGAGAGCATTTCTTGTTGCGGTTCGTTCAATAGACCGGGCATTCTGGATCCACCTGGCGCGACCAGGCATCGATGCCACCCGTCAGGTTGTAGACCGCTTCATGGTCATTATGTGCCAGAAACAACGCCACTTGGTGGCTGCGCAGACCGTGATGACACAGGCATACGACGGCACGGTCTGTCGGAATGTCATCCAGGCGCGCCGGGATCTGGCCCATCGGGATGGCCAGGCTGCCGGGAAGGGCGGCGATCTCGGTTTCCCAGGGTTCGCGGACGTCGAGCACGCAGGGGGCGTCGGGCGCGCGTAGCCAGCGTGCGAGCTCCGTTACGGTCACCGACCGTACCGTGCCGGCCATCTTCGCAGGCCCCCGGTGGCGCTCAGAAGCGGAAACGGTCGGCCGCCGGGAAGCCGGTCAACGGCTTCGCAAGAGTCTCGAACAGCGTCTCCACCATGGGCTCTCGCCGGCCGCTGAGCCGAACGATCTGCGCCTCCATGATGCTTCCCCTGCCGACGATGGCTGCCAGTCTGCCGCCCGGGCGCAGTCGTTCGAGCAGTGCCTCCGGAATGGCGTCGACCGCCCCCGAAAGCATGATGACGTCCGCCTGCCAACTCTTGTCCGTCAGCAGGTCGGCGCCGCTTCGGGCCTGGATCTCGCAGTTCGCCACGGCTGCGCGCGCCAGGTTGTCGCGTGCGAATGCGGCCAGCTCGGGACGGATCTCATAGCTTGCCACCTGGCCGCCGCGGTGCGCGAGCAGGGCGGCCATGTAGCCCGAACCCGCGCCGACCTCGACCACGGTCTCGTGCCGGGCCGGCGCGAGCGCCTGCAGGAAGCGGGCCTCGACCCTCGGTTCGAACATGACCTCGCCGGTGCGCACGCCGTCGATGTCCAGGGGGATTTCGGTGTCGGAAAACGCCAGCGCGCGGTGGGCGGGCGGCACGAAGGCTTCGCGCGGCACCGCCATCAGCGTGTCCAGCACCCGCTGGTCCAGGACGTTCCACGGGCGGATCTGCTGCTCGACCATGTTGTGACGGGCGAGCTCGACATCGAGGGTGGCTGTGGCGTTCATGACTTCCGCGGCAACGATTGCGATACGGGCCCTTGCAGCCCGACCGGCCGGGCCGCCTCGAAGCGGCGCCGGACCAAACGACCCATTCTAGCAACCGTGGCGTCGCGGCAGACCCGAGACGGTTGCCGAGACGTGCCTGCGGCGGCAGGGTTCGTGCAATTCCCGACGGGCGCAGGTGACCGACTGGCGGGATCCCGGAGCGGACGCGATAATCACTGACCGCTCCCGACCGGGCGACGCCGGCCCCTGCCGGGCCTTGCCCCGCCGTGCCCCTCCTGACCAGGCCCGGCCCCACCACCGCCACGGATGCGATGAACCTCGAAAAGATAATCTTCGGCTTCTTCATCATCTTCGCCTGCACGCTCAACTTCGGGTTCTTTCTGGGCGACATCGACCGCCCGGAGTTCCACCACCCCGGTGAACTGCTCGCG
>JAUIAI010000106.1 GCA_030425615.1 Gammaproteobacteria bacterium | reverse complement strand
CGCCAGGATCTCTCGGCCATTGCGGACATCCTGCGCCGCCATCCACAGATCTGGGTGTATGCAGACGAGATCTACTCGCGGCTCGTCTTCGAGGGCGAGTTCCATTCGCTGGCCTCCGAAGCGGACATGCTCGAGCGCACCATCATCTCCGACGGCTGCTCGAAAACCTGGGCCATGACCGGATGGCGCATCGGCTTCACGGCCAGCCGGGCACTCGCCCCCACGCTGACCCGCTGGGTCACGAACACGGACTCCTGCGCCTCTCACATCTCCCAGTGGGCCGCGGTGGCCGCGATCGACGGCCCCCAGGACGATGCCGAAATGATGCGCACCCGCTTTCTCGAACGGCGCGACCTGATCGTCGCCGCCCTGAACGATATCGACGGCATCGAGTGCCAGGCGTCGGGCGGCGCGTTCTACGCCTGGCCGAACGTCACCGAACTCTGCGCGATGACCGGCTGCGACGATTCGGAGGTCCTGCGCAAGCGCCTGCTGCACGAGGCCGGAGTCGCCGTTCTGGCGGACATCCACTTCGGCCACCGGGTGCCGGGCGACGGACAGCATATCCGGTTCAGCTACGCGACCTCGAACGAGAACATCGAACGCGGCGTGGCGCGCATCGCCGACTGGGCCCGCAAGGCGCGCCGCTGAGAACAGAGCCGGCGCCGGGGCATCCCGAGCCGGGGCATCCCGACACCGGGCGGGGGACTCAGGAGACCGGCCGCCCGTAGAACGGATACTGGGGATCGTGATATCCGGGCGTCGACGCGTGTCCCGGAACCACCAGTTCGTCCACTGCCCTTTCGTCCGCCTCGCCCCACTCGAGCGTGAGCGCCTCGGCGTATGACTGCCACTGCGCCAGGGTGCGCGGGCCGGCGATCACCGAGCTGACGATCGGGTTGGCCAGTACCCAGGCCACCGAGAACCCGAGCAGACTGGCCCCACGAGCGTCCGCGTGCTCGCGAAGCCGGGCCGCCACTTCGAGCGACTCCTCCCGCCATTCGGTCTGCATCATGCGCATGTCCTTCCTGGCTGCGCGCGTGCCCGCCTCGGGCTCGGCGCCAGGGCGGTACTTGCCGGTCAGAACACCGCGGGCGATCGGGCTGTAGGGCACGACCCCCAGGCCGTAGGCGGCACACGCCGGCAGGATCTCGACCTCCGGCATCCGGTTCAACAGGTTGTAGTAGGGCTGACACACGGCGGGCCGAGGCACGCCCAGCGCGTCGGCGAGACGCACCGCCTCGGCGATGCGCCAGCCACGGAAGTTCGACAGGCCCCAGTAGCGGATCTTGCCGTCGCGGATCAGATCTCCCATGGTCCGCACGGCCTCCTCGAGCGAGTCCCGCTCGAGATCCCGGTGCATGTAGAGGATGTCGATATGGCCGGTGTCCAGGCGGCGCAGGCTGTCCTCGACCGACCGGAGCATCCAGGAGCGCGAGTAGCCGGCCGCGTTCGGATCGTCTGACATCCGGTTGCCGAGCTTGGTGGCGAGCACCCAGTAGTCGCGCTCGGCCCTGATGAGAGGCGCGAGCATGCGCTCCGAGGCACCGCGCGTGTAGACGTCGGCGGTGTCGACGAAGTTCACGCCCTGCTCGCGCGCGCCGGACACGATGCGCGCGGCTTCGTCCGCCTCGGTCTGGTCCCCGAACATCATCGTGCCCAGGCACAGCCGCGACACCCTCAGGTTGCTGGCCCCCAGGCGCTGATAGGTCATGGTCATCCCGTCTCCTCCTTGCCGTTCATCCCGATCTTCGCACAGAGCCTTCGGGCGTCCCGGCCGTCGGGATCTCGCCGACGAGCCGCTCCCGCCGCCAGAGCGCAGGGAACAGCCGGATCCAGATCCCGGTGACGGCCAGCGTGGCGACGCCGCCGACGATCGTGGCCGGTACGGTGCCCCACCATGACGCGGTCAGTCCCGACTCGAACTCGCCGAGCCGGATCGAGCCGCCGATGCAGACCACGTTGACGGCCGCCACCCTGCCCCGCATGTCGTCCGGCGTGTCGATCTGGACGACCGACTGCCGTATGACGACGCTGATCATGTCGGCCGCACCGAGCACCGCCAGCGCCGACAGAGCCCAGGCGAGGCTCTCTGACAGTCCGAACGCGATGGTCGCCAGCCCGTAGACGGCCGCTGCCG
The DNA here is from genome assembly GCA_030425615.1 of Gammaproteobacteria bacterium. GTDB lineage: Bacteria > Pseudomonadota > Gammaproteobacteria > Burkholderiales > Burkholderiaceae_E > JAUIAI01. The sequence goes on along the minus strand of JAUIAI010000106.1, from coordinate 5,392 downwards.
CGAACATGCGGCGACCGACCCTGCGTTCGAGCGGTCGGCGCAGCAGCCACAGCGCCATCGCCACGGCGCCGAAGCCCGGCGCCGCCCGCATCAGGCCCAGGCCCCAGGGTCCGACCTGCAGGATCTCGCCCGCATACACCGGCATCAGCGCGGTGGCCCCGCCGAGCAGGACCATGAAGAGATCGAGCGTGATGGCGCCCAGTACCACGGGCCGGTCACGGATGAAGGTGAAGCCGGCAAGCAGGGTCTTTCGCGAAACCGGCTCGCGCATGCGGCCCGGGCGCTTCAGCTTCACCCGGAGCACGAGGATCGCGGCAATGGCCTGCAACAGGCCGCACACGGCGTACACCACCCAGGAGCCGGCGAGGATCAGGAAGCCGCCCACCATGGGACCCACGATGACGGACAACCGGAACCCGACCGAGGACCATGCAATGGCCTTGGGCAGCAGCACCGCCGGCACGAGCGTGGGCGTCACCGCCTGCGCGGTGGGCATGTGGAAGGACTGGGCCACGCCGATGAAGAAGACCACGGACAGAAGGAGCGGCGGATCGGCGAAATCGTGTGCCGCTGCCCAGGCCAGCGACAGGGCGGCGAGCATGAGGGCCAGCCGAGCGAAGAAGACCACGACCCGGCGATCGAAGCGATCGGCGACCTGCCCGACGACCAGCACCAGCAGCACGCTTGGGAAGAACTGCACGAGCCCGACGAGGCCGAGATCCAGAGGATCTCCGGTGAGCGCGTACATCTGCCAGCCGATGGCCACCGTCTGCATGTGATAGCCCACGTTACTGAGCACGCGCAGACCGAGGAACAGCAGGAAGTCTCGGTGGGCGGACAGGCCGACTGTGGGATCTGACAAGGTGGCGGGAACGGGCGGGTGACGGAGAGCCGGCGGGCGCGCTCGGCGCATCCGGCCGGAGGGCCGAAGCGAATTGAACCCGTCTGGCCACCGGCACAGGATCCCTATAATGTGCGGCTTTTACGAATTCCTGCCAAATCGGTGTCGCGCACGATGTCTGAAATCAAGAAAGTGGTTCTCGCCTACTCTGGCGGCCTGGACACCTCGGTGATCCTCAAGTGGCTGCAGGACAAATACGGCTGTGAGGTCGTGACGTTCACGGCCGACATCGGCCAGGGGGAGGAAGTCGAGCCGGCCCGGGCCAAGGCCGAGGCGGCTGGCGTCAAGAGCATTTACATCGAGGATCTGCGCGAGACCTTCGTGCGCGACTACGTGTTCCCGATGTTTCGCGCCAACACGGTCTACGAGGGCGAGTACCTTCTGGGCACCTCCATCGCCCGGCCACTCATCGCCAAGCGCCTGATCGAAATCGCCAGGGACGAGAAAGCGGACGCCATCTCGCACGGTGCCACCGGCAAGGGCAACGACCAGGTCCGTTTCGAACTCGGCGCCTACGCACTCATGCCGGAGGTCAAGGTCATCGCACCCTGGCGCGAGTGGGACCTGCTCTCGCGCGAGAAGCTCATGGCCTACGCCGACACCCACGGGATCCCGGTCGATTTCAAGAAGCGCGCGGGGCCGGCGCCGTTCTCCATGGACGCGAACCTGCTGCACATCTCCTACGAGGGAGGCGTGCTCGAGGACCCGGATGCGGCTCCCCCCGCCGAGGGCATGTGGCGTCTGACCGTTCCACCCGAAGAGGCACCCGATACGGCCGAGACCGTGGAGATCGGGTTCGCCAACGGTGATGCGGTCAGCATCGACGGCAAGGCGCTCGCCCCCCACGAACTGCTGGCCGAGCTGAACCGTCTCGGCGGCAAGCACGGCATCGGCCGACTCGACCTGGTGGAGAACCGCTACGTGGGCATGAAGTCGCGCGGCTGTTACGAAACCCCGGGAGGAACCATTCTGCTGCGCGCGCACCGGGCCATCGAATCGATCACGCTCGATCGCGAAGTCGCGCACCTGAAGGACGATCTCATGCCGCGCTATGCGGCGCTGATCTACAACGGCTACTGGTTCTCGCCGGAAAGGCTCGCGCTCCAGACACTGATCGACACGACGCAGTCGGTCGTCAACGGCGTGGTACGGGTACGCCTGTACAAGGGCAACGTCATCATCGACGGCCGGCGCTCGGACGACTCGCTGTTCGACACCCGCATCGCGACCTTCGACGACGACGGCGGCGCATACGATCAGGCCGACGCCGCCGGCTTCATCAAGCTGAACGCGCTGCGCCTCAGGCTGGGAGCGCACCGGCTCAAGGGCTGAGGCATCGCCGGCGCCCGGCCTCAGCGTCGGGCGAGCAGACTCACGCTGGCCTCGGCCAGCGCAACGGGCAGGGTCTCCACGTCTGCGACGACCTGGTACGCCCGCGCAGGAAGCATCCGGCCCAGGTAGTCATGGCCGGCCTTGTCGACGGTCAGACACACGCTGCCCACCCCCTGCGCGGCCGCCTCGCGCAGGGCGACGGCGGTGTCCTCGACACCATAGCGCTCGTCACGCCGGTCCGGACCGTAATCGCTGTCCTGCGGGTATCCGTCCGAGACGATCACCAAGGCGCGGCGTGCCGCCGGCTCTTGCCGCAGGTGCCAGCTCGCATGCCGGATCGCGGCGCCCATACGCGTGTACTGACGAGGCTCGATGCCGGCGACGGCAGCCCAGTGGGCCGGACCGGCACGGACACCGAAGGGCTTGGCGACATAGAAGTCCACCCGCTCGCGACCCGACCCCGAGAACCCGAAGATGGCGAACGGGTCGCCGAGCTCAGCGAGGGCTGCCCCACAGAGCAGCAACGCATCCTTGGCCACGTCGATCACCCGGCGGGGCGTCGGGGAACGCTCCACCGGTTCCTGGAAGCCGCCCCATGCGAGGGGGAAGTCGTCTTCGTCGGCGGTTTCGGAGGTCGACGTCGTGGCGGCCACGGCCCGGCCATCGGGCACCGGACAGTCCGTGGAGGCGCTCATGTCGAGAAGGAACGCGATGGCGAGGTCGCGGCGGCCGGGTACCCGCCGTCGATGGGCCCGTCCATCGCCGGGACGGCCGGTCTGCGCGGACACGACTTCATCGACCGCTGCATCGATATCGAGCCAGTCGCCGTCCCGCTCGAGCGGGCCGGCGGTGCGGCCGTGCGCCGGCGCCTGCAGGAAGACCCGCCGCACCGCGGCGACGAGCGACGGGCGCTCGCGGCGCAGCCGCGCGATGGCGTCGCGCTCGGAGCCGGCGAGGTCGTGCTCGTGCACCAGACAATGCGCAGGCAGCCGACGTCGCCCGATCGAATCCCACTCGTGAACCGGATACCGGCGCGCGCCGCCCGTGAACCGCGTCTGGCCGGATGCGCGGGAACGGTCGCCCTCGCCCGACTGCCTGACGACCCCGGAGGCGGTGCCGGCCGCCGCGTCGGCGCCGTCCGGACCGTCTTCGGCATCGCCGCTGTCGTCGGCCCCGGTCGTTCCCGACCCGGCGCGCGCGGCCTGCGATCGACCCGAAGGCGCCTCTGACGCGCGCCCGCCGGGCGGGCCCGAGGCAGCGCCAGAAAGAACGTCTTCGATCGAGATCATCCCGCCTGAGGGCCAGCCCCGGCCCACGAGGCCGGCGGCGGCCAGGACCCGCCAGGCCGCGGCGATCGCCGCTGTCAGGGCGCACCGCAGTGCATCCCGGTCGAGAACGGCGGGGTGGGCGCCGGACGGGCGCTGCGCCCTTGGCAGCGCCCGTGCGCGGACCCGGCCGTGAGCACCGGAGCTCCGCGACCCGGATTCCGAGAGACCGGCCCGCTCGCAGGGGACGATGACGCCGACGGCGGACGCCGCCCACCGGATGATCCGCTTCAACCGGACCGCGGCCCTCGTCAGGCGCTGCCCGGAAGAGGTCGAGCCGGGGCCGTCGGCGAAGCCCCCGACAGGCTCCATCCCGGCTCCGACGGAGAGCGTTTCGAAGGCGACACCGGACAGCAGCGCCAGCGCCTGCCCCGCGGCCGCCTCTTCAGGCCCGCTCAGTCGCGATGCGAGCAGTCGCTGCGTCCGCCTCCATCTGCGCAGGTCACGCCCCGCACCGGGTAAAGCGTGCGAGACCATCGCATCGAACAGGACCGCAGCGATCAGACGGGCGAGCGCGACGGCCACGAGCGCGTCTCCGACGGGAGATCGAGGGGGAACCTGATACGCGAGCGCACGCCGCAAGGGCGTACGGGGTTCACCCGCCCCGGTCAGGCACGCTTTCCACTCGGCGCCGGCAACGAACGGATTGCCGGTCAGCGGTGATGCCCATGAGTCGTCGAACAGGGCAGCGCAGAGCACGCGCAGTCTGTGCCAGCGTCGATTGGCCGACTCCTGCCGGTAAGGCCCGTAACGCGGGGGCGGCACCGGCAACCCGGCCAGATCCCCCAAAGGCCTTTCATCGCCTCGCGGCGCGCTGTCCCGTGGTGCGCCGACGCGCGCTCGCGGGGGCTGCGCAGGCCAGCCGGCAGGCTGCCACCACCGCACGGGCCGGCCCGACACCGCGCGGGCAATCCGGCGCAGAGCCTCGTCGCCGGCGCCTGCGCCTGTGCTCACGGCAGGGTGATCTCGACCAGGTCGCGCAGCGCCTGACGCAGGGTCTCGTCATCCCCCACGACGCGCACGATTGCAGCCTCGCAGGCACGCGACGCATCGATGCCCCGCACCATGAGCTGGGCCGCGTGCACGAGCAGACGGGTCGAAACGGCGGGTTGCTCGGGCCCGGTGTCCAGCGCGCGCGCCGCCGCGCCCAGTCGGGCCAGCGCCGCGGCCATGGCTTCGTCCACACCCGACTCGTGAGCAATCACCACCGCCTCGTGGGCCGGAGGTGGGTAATCGAACGCGAGCGTCATGAAGCGCTGACGCGTCGACGGCTTCAGGTCCTTCAGAACGCTCTGATAGCCCGGGTTGTAGGACACCACGAGCAGGAAGTCGTCGTGAGCGTTCAGGAGTTCTCCCGTTCGCTCGATCGGCAGCAGCCGTCGGTGGTCGGTGAGCGCGTGAATGACCACGATCGTGTCGCGACGCGCCTCGACGACTTCGTCCAGGTAACAGAGCGCGCCACTGCGCACGGCGCGCGTCAGCGGGCCGTCCACCCAGACGGTCTGCCCGTCTTCCAGAAGATGGCGGCCGACCAGGTCGGCCGCTCCGAGATCGTCATGGCAGGCCACCGTGATCAGGCCCGGTTCGCACGATGCTTCCCTGCCCGCGTGCAACCGCCAGGCCATGTGCTCGACGAACCGGGTCTTGCCGCACCCGGTCGGCCCCACGAGCATGACGGGCATCCGGGCCGCGTACGCGGCCTCGAACAGTGACACCTCGTCTCCCTGGGGGTGATACCAGGGCGCCGACGCACCCGCCTGCGCTAGTGCACCCGACGCGATTGCCGGATCCGTCATCTGAAAGACCTCCCTCCGTCTGCCGGCCCCGTCAGGCG